>NZ_RCNZ01000010.1:0-5047 GCF_004307525.1 Pseudomonas sp. Sample_21
AGGTTTTCGTCTACGACTTCCTTCGATGAGCAAGCAGCGGTCAATGCGAGGATGGCGATCAGCAGCAGGTGTTTCACTTGCATGGCGGCTTGCGTCCCTATGACGGCCGCTGTCTTGGGCGGGGCCGTCCTGTTATGATGAGCGCCCCGTTGAAAAGCCTCGGGGCAAAAGACGCCGTATTTAACCACAAGCGCGCAGCCGAAACCAAAGGCTGTGCCGACGCCCAGTCCGAGCATGTCCGATAAAATTGAACTTCGCGCAGAGGTGCCGTCCGAATTGGGCGGCCAACGCCTCGATCAAGTCGCCGCCCAACTCTTCGCTGAGCACTCACGCTCGCGCCTTTCCGCCTGGATCAAAGAAGGTCGCCTGACTGTGGACGGGGCGGTGATCCGCCCGCGCGACATTGTGCATGGCGGTGCCGTCCTTGAGCTGACTGCCGAGCAGGAAGCCCAGGGCGAGTGGATCGCCCAGGACATCGAGCTCGACATCGTCTATGAAGACGACGACATCCTGGTGATCAACAAGCCTGCGGGCCTGGTGGTGCACCCGGCTGCCGGTCACGCCGATGGCACCCTGCTCAACGCTTTGTTGCACCATGTGCCGGACATCATCAATGTCCCGCGCGCCGGTATCGTGCATCGTCTGGACAAGGACACCACCGGTCTGATGGTGGTGGCCAAGACCATTCAGGCGCAGACCA
Source organism: Pseudomonas sp. Sample_21 (assembly GCF_004307525.1). Lineage (NCBI taxonomy): Bacteria > Pseudomonadati > Pseudomonadota > Gammaproteobacteria > Pseudomonadales > Pseudomonadaceae > Pseudomonas > Pseudomonas sp. Sample_21. The sequence continues at coordinate 701 of NZ_RCNZ01000010.1, forward strand.
AGCTGGTCGCACAATTGCAGAGCCGCAGCGTCAGCCGTATCTACGAGTGCATTGTGATCGGCGTGGTCACCGCCGGTGGCAAGATCAATGCGCCGATCGGTCGTCACGGCCAGCAACGCCAGCGCATGGCAGTGATGGAAGGCGGCAAGCCTGCCGTCAGCCATTACCGCGTGCTCGAGCGTTTCCGTTCTCACACTCATGTGCGGGTGAAGCTGGAAACCGGTCGGACCCACCAGATCCGCGTGCACATGGCGCACATCAACTTCCCATTGGTCGGCGATCCGGCCTACGGCGGGCGTTTCCGCATTCCGCCTGCGGCCAACCCGACCATGGTGGAATCGCTCAAGCACTTCCCGCGTCAGGCGCTGCACGCGCGCTTCCTTGAACTCGATCACCCGACGAGCGGTGAGCGCATGAGCTGGGAATCGCCGCTGCCGGAAGATTTCGTCTGGCTGCTGACCCTGCTCAAGCAGGATCGCGAGGCCTTCGTCGGATGAACTGGCTGACGCCGGACTGGCCTGCGCCGGCCAGCGTCAGGGCCTGTGTCACCACCCGCGAGGGTGGTGTCAGCGAGGCGCCGTTCGACAGCCTGAATCTGGGTGATCACGTCGATGATCGTCCTGAAGCCGTCGCCGAGAACCGTCGGCGTCTGACCGAGCACTTCTCTATACAGCCTGCCTGGTTGCAGCAAGTACACGGGATCACCGTTGCCCATGCTGATCCGGGCATCGTTGCGACTGCAGATGCCAGCTGGACCGCAACGCCGGGCATTGCCTGCGCAGCGATGACGGCGGACTGCCTGCCGGCGTTGTTCTGCGATCGTGCCGGCACTCGCGTAGCGGCGGCCCATGCCGGTTGGCGTGGTCTGGCGGCGGGCGTGCTTGAGGCAACTCTCGACAGCCTCGATGTTCCTGCTGACGAGGTACTGGTCTGGCTCGGCCCGGCGATTGGCCCAAAGGCTTTCGAGGTCGGTCCGGAAGTTCGCGAAGTCTTCATCAATCAATTGCCGGAAGCGGCGACAGCCTTCATGCCGAGCCACAATCCCGGCAAGTTCATGGCCGACATCTATCAACTGGCGCGCCTGCGTCTGGCTGAGCGTGGTGTCACAGCAGTTTATGGTGGCGGTTTCTGCACCGTGACCGATCCGCGCTTCTTCTCCTATCGCCGTGCGTCGCGCACTGGGCGCTTCGCCTCTCTCGTTTGGATCACCCGCTAGACTTGCCTGACCTGCATCAACCCTCCGACGCTTGAATCTTGCAGAATCGACCGCATCTACAGTGGTATCTGGCAGGTTTCTTTATTCAGGATGGTTTCTTAGGTCCGGCCTGCTCAAAAGGAAGGTGACCCATGCGTATTGACCGTTTAACCAGTAAATTACAGTTGGCCCTGTCCGACGCCCAGTCGTTGGCGGTTGGCCACGATCATCCGGCCATCGAGCCGGCGCACTTGATGCAGGCCATGCTTGAACAGCAGGGCGGTTCGATCAAGCCGCTGCTGATGCAGGTAGGCTTCGACGTCAACAGCTTGCGTAAAGAGCTGACCAAAGAGCTTGATCAGCTACCGAAAATCCAGAACCCGACCGGCGACGTCAACATGTCGCAGGATCTGGCGCGTCTGCTCAATCAGGCTGACCGTCTCGCTCAGCAGAAGGGCGACCAGTTCATTTCCAGCGAACTGGTGCTGCTCGCCGCGATGGACGAGAACAGCAAGCTTGGCAAGTTGCTGCTCGGCCAAGGCGTGAGCAAAAAAGCCCTGGAAAACGCGATCAACAACCTGCGTGGTGGCGAAGCGGTAAATGACGCCAACCACGAAGAGTCGCGGCAGGCCTTGGACAAATACACTGTCGACCTGACCAAGCGCGCCGAAGACGGCAAGCTTGATCCGGTGATCGGCCGTGACGACGAGATCCGCCGCACCATTCAGGTTCTGCAACGCCGCACCAAGAACAATCCGGTGCTGATCGGTGAACCTGGCGTGGGTAAAACCGCGATCGCCGAAGGGCTGGCGCAGCGCATCATCAACGGCGAAGTGCCGGACGGCCTCAAAGGCAAACGCCTGCTGTCGCTGGACATGGGCGCGCTGATCGCCGGCGCCAAGTATCGCGGCGAGTTCGAAGAGCGCCTGAAAGGCTTGCTCAACGAGCTGTCGAAGCAGGAAGGGCAGATCATTCTGTTCATCGACGAACTGCACACCATGGTCGGCGCTGGTAAGGGCGAAGGCTCGATGGATGCCGGCAACATGCTCAAGCCTGCGCTGGCTCGCGGCGAGTTGCACTGCGTCGGCGCGACCACGCTCAACGAGTACCGCCAATATATAGAGAAGGACGCGGCGCTCGAGCGGCGTTTCCAGAAAGTCCTGGTGGACGAGCCGAGCGAGGAAGACACCATCGCAATCCTGCGTGGCCTTAAAGAGCGTTACGAGGTTCACCACAAGGTGGCGATCACCGACGGCGCGATCATTGCCGCGGCGAAACTCAGCCATCGCTACATCACGGATCGGCAGTTGCCGGACAAGGCCATCGACTTGATCGATGAGGCCGCCAGCCGTATCCGTATGGAGATCGACTCCAAACCGGAAGTACTCGATCGTCTGGAGCGGCGCCTGATTCAGTTGAAAGTGGAATCCCAGGCGCTGAAGAAAGAAAGCGACGACGCAGCGAAGAAACGCCTGGAAAAACTCCAGGAAGAAATCGAGCGTCACGAACGTGAGTACTCGGATCTGGAAGAAATCTGGAACTCGGAAAAAGCCGAGGTGCAGGGTTCTGCGCAGATCCAGCAGAAGATCGAACAGTCGCGCCAGGAACTGGAAGCCGCACGCCGCAAAGGCGACCTGAACCGCATGGCCGAGTTGCAGTACGGGGTGATCCCCGATCTGGAGCGCAGCCTGCAAATGGTCGACCAGCACGGCAAGAGCGAAAACCAGTTGCTGCGCAGCAAGGTGACTGAAGAAGAGATTGCCGAAGTCGTGTCGAAGTGGACCGGCATCCCGGTGTCGAAAATGCTCGAAGGCGAGCGCGACAAGCTGATGAAGATGGAGAGCCTGTTGCACAAACGGGTGATCGGTCAGGAAGAAGCGGTCGTGGCTGTGGCCAACGCCGTGCGGCGTTCCCGCGCCGGGCTGTCCGACCCGAATCGTCCGAGCGGCTCGTTCATGTTCCTCGGCCCTACCGGTGTTGGTAAAACCGAGCTGTGCAAGGCCTTGGCCGAGTTCCTCTTCGATACCGAAGAGGCGATGGTGCGGATCGACATGTCCGAGTTCATGGAGAAACATTCCGTGGCTCGTCTGATCGGTGCGCCACCGGGCTACGTCGGCTACGAAGAGGGCGGTTATCTGACCGAAGCGGTGCGTCGCAAGCCGTACTCGGTGATCCTCATGGACGAAGTCGAGAAGGCGCACCCGGATGTGTTCAACATCCTTCTGCAAGTGCTTGAGGATGGCCGGCTGACCGACAGTCACGGGCGTACGGTGGACTTCCGCAACACGGTGATCGTGATGACCTCCAACCTCGGGTCGATGCAGATCCAGGAGCTGGTCGGTGATCGTGAGGCGCAGCGTGCTGCTGTGATGGACGCGCTGACGTCGCACTTCCGTCCGGAGTTCATCAACCGGGTCGACGAGGTGGTGATCTTCGAGCCGTTGGCGCGGGATCAGATCGCCGGGATTACCGAGATCCAGTTGGGTCGCCTGCGCAGCCGTCTGGCCGAGCGCGAGCTGAAGCTGGAGCTGAGCCCGGAAGCGATGGACAAGCTGATCGCCGTCGGTTACGACCCGGTGTATGGCGCACGTCCTTTGAAACGGGCGATCCAGCGCTGGATCGAAAACCCGCTGGCGCAGTTGATCCTGTCGGGTCATTTCATGCCTGGCGACACCGCCACCGGCAAGGTCGAGAACGAGGAAATCGTTTTCGGCTAAGCCTCAGCGGCAATGAAACCGGGAAGGCCTCGCATTGCGAGGCCTTTTTTTCGCCAGGCTGTTGAACTCAAAGGAAAAGGCTTGTAAAGTGCGCCCCGCAGTCAGTCACCGGCAGCGTTTCAACCCACCGGGTTGGAATCTGAAATAAGTTGCAAATCATTAACTTGAAAGCAATTTAGGGGGTTGACAGAGGTGTTCTAGGTTGTAGAATAGCGCGCCTCAGACACACGAACGCAGCGATGCGAACGGGTGGCGAGATGCAACAAAGCTTCACCGTTGTAAATTGAAATATGTAGTTCCGTGATAGCTCAGTCGGTAGAGCAAATGACTGTTAATCATTGGGTCCCAGGTTCGAGTCCTGGTCACGGAGCCAATTTCAAACCGGGGTATAGCGCAGTCCGGTAGCGCGCCTGCTTTGGGAGCAGGATGTCAGGA
>NZ_RCNZ01000030.1:0-83398 GCF_004307525.1 Pseudomonas sp. Sample_21
CCAACTCACAGGCAATCTGATAATTGGTCTGCCCCTTGCCCACCAACCGCGCCACGTCCAACTGCCGGGGCGACAATTGACTGAACACCGCCGGCATCTCCACGGACTCAGGTTCAGCATCACTGACCACGGGCACGGGCGAGCGCCGCACCTTGTCGAGATCCTGATAAAGGTCATCAATCGACTCGGACAAAAACTGCAACTTCTGATTCAAATGCCCCAGATGCAGATTCTTCTGCCGCTCCTGCAAAGCCAGTTCCTGGCGCTGCACACCCTCAAGCAACTCTGCCAGATCGATCGGCTTCTGATAGTAATCGGCAATCCCCGCACGCAACGCCTTGATCACATCCTGCTTGTCAGCGCGCCCGGTGAGCATGATCGCCTCGAACACCCGCTGCTTGCCCGCCAGCCGCTGCAACGCCTGGATCAACTCGATGCCGTCCATGTCCGGCATGTGCAAATCACTCAGCACCAGACCGATGTCCGGGTCCGCCCGGAACAGCTCGATGGCTTCCAGACTCGAGTCGCACGGCACGCAACGGTAGCCACTGCTCTCGAGAAACTCACAGAGTTCTTCGACGATCAGCGGCTGATCATCGACCACGAGGATTTTTACCGAATTAGGCTTGTTCACGAACCACTCCATTTGCTCGGCCAACGCTGACGATTCCTGCACTTTGGTGGCGTATTCGCCTGAATTGAAAGTAGACCCACTTTCCGACTATGTACATAGGACTAGTGGCACCCCGCGATCAGGTGATCCAGTACAGCGAAAGCACTACTCCTACCCCCACGAACGGCGCAAATGGCAGCTTTTTTGACTTGTCCGGGGCCAGATGACGCACATGCTCTCTAACCCCTTGAGCCATATGAGGCCAGACTTTTGGCGCGAGCAGCAGCCACAGCACGCTGGCCACGCCCGCGCCGATAAACGCGCCGAGAACGAATATGCCGTTCGTCGCAAGACCCAGGGCTGTCATTAATTTCACATCGCCGGCGCCCATGCGGCCGAGGAAATAACCCGGCAGCGTCAGCAGCAAAGCGATCAGGCAGCCCCAGCCACCTTGCGCCGCGTCGGCACCCAGCCAAGTAGTGCCAGTCGCCAACAACCAGACCAGCGCCAGCGCACCTACGCCCATGGTCAACATGTTGGAAATTCGCCGCTGCCGGGCATCTTGCGCGGCGCAGATCGCCAGCCAGATCAGAACAAGAGAAATCTGCATCCGCTGAAAGCCGTCCGTTTTGCCTGATTGATTCTATGCTGATACTACGCAGTGACTGTCAGGGTAGACGCACGCATGAAAAACGGCTTTCGCAGGTCGCAAAAAGGTGCGGTGGCGATCGAATTCGCCTTGGTGTTCATCATCTTTTTCGCAGTGTTTTACGGGCTGGTCAGCTACGGCCTGCCCTTCGTGATGATGCAATCGTTCAACCAGGCCACTGCCGAGGCGGTGCGCCGCAGCGTTGCGGTCGACCCGGCCACGCCGAACTATTCGACGGTGGTGGTCAACACCGCCAATGCCGCGCTGACCCAGCAACTGCAATGGCTGCCCTCGGCCTTGAATCTGGTGGTCGGCACCGACACCAGTGCGGCCTACGACGCGGGGACTGGCACCCTGACCGTCAGCGTCAATTACCCGGTGAGCAAGCTCAATCAGATCATGCCGTTTCTGGTGCTGCCCGGGATCGGCACGGTGCCCAATCTGCCGACGCACCTGACCGCCAGCTCGAGCCTGCAATTTTGACCGCCGGCGATAAGCTTTTCGGGCGTTTGCTCAAGCGCGCCCCCGTCGCAGCCCACGACTTGCCGGACCATCTCGGCGCGCCGCCGATCGGCCTGCATTTTTATCTGGACGGCAACGGCGATGTGTTGCAGATCGCCGGCCCGCTGCGGCATTTGCTCGCCCAGCACAAACCTCAGGGTCAGCCGCTGCCGCTCCGCGCCTATCTGCTGCCGCATAGCCTGTTGAGCGTCGAAGGTCAGCCGCGAGACTGGCAAGGGCAATTGCTCGATCTGGATTTCAGCGGCCTGAATGATCAGCCGCTGCACCTGCGCGGCTGGGTGCAGCCGCTGGAGGATGGCTGGCGATTGCAGATGCTCGACATCGCCGACCTGTTGCTCGAACGTCAGCAAGCGCGCGACCGCGACGCCTGCCAGACCCTCGCCGCGCAGGTCAGCGATCGTCTGCGCACGTGCAGCCTGACGCGTCTGCCGACGGTACTCGGCGAACAATTGCAGGCCATCGCCCAGCGCTGGCACATCCCCTGCCTCGCCGTGGCGTTACTGGATGAACAGGCCCAGGGCTGGCAGATTCATCAACAGTTTCGTGGCCATGACGCTCCACAATTGTGGGAGGACGGCCAGCCGCTGGGCACGCCGCTGGACAGCCTCAACGGCAGCGCGCCGCAACGTCTCGCCGGCCCGCAGGGCCGCTATGAACACTCGCGATTGCAGACCACGTTCAGCAACGCCAACGGTTTCGCCGTGCCCTACAGCAATGACCAGGGCGTGGTCGCCTGGCTGCTCTGCGGGTTTTATACGGTCGACAACGTGGCGCCATGGCTGACCGATCGTGACTGGCTGACCCTGGCCGGCGCGCTGGCCGGGCCGCTGCTCAGCCGCTTGCGCGAGCAGCGCCATGTGCAATCGATGGAGCGTCTTGATTCCCTGCAAAACCTGCTCGGCACCGGCTGGTGGGAAATCACTGCCGAAGAGCAGATTGCGCTGGCGCCGACGCTGGCCTCGGCACTGAATCTCAGCGATCGCCTGCTGCCGGTAGAAGACTGGCTGTCGCTGTTTCATCCCGCCGATCGCGCCGAGTTGCGCAGCCGCCTGCGCGCCCTGCAACTGCAAGGAGAAGCGCTGACCCTGAGCGTGCGTCTGCACCGCGCGGAGGTCGGCGCAGCAGCGACGTGGTATCGGATTCAGGGCCAGGTCAGCGGCACCGGTGAGCATCGGCGTCTGGTCGGGTTCATGCTCGACATCAGCGACATCCAGAATCAACAACAGCGCGCCGCCGCCGCCCATGCGCGGCTGGATAATCTGATTGCCAGTTCACCGGCGGTGATCTACGTGCAGCGCTATGCAGAAGGCGCGCTGATCCCGGCGTTTTTCAGCGCCAGCCTGCAACCCTTGCTGGGCTGGACGCTGGAAGATTGCGATGCAGCAACACTGGTAGAGCACGTCCATCCCGACGACCGTGAACTGTATTTCCAGCGCAACCGTCAGTTGCTGCGCGAAGGCTCGGTGCGCGCGCGTTATCGCCTGCGCGACAACCGTGGCGAGTACCACTGGCTGCTCGATGAGGCAAAACTGCTGCGCAACGATCTCGGCCTGCCGGTCGAGGCGGTGGGCCTGTGGCTGGACGTCACCGACGCAACGCTTGCCGCCGAGCAGGTGCGGCAGAGCGAGGAGCGTTACCGGATTCTGGTCGAGGATTCGCCGGCGATGATCTGCCGTTATCGCCCGGACCTGACGCTGATCTTTGGCAACCGACCGTTGGCGACTTATCTGGAATGCACCCCGGAACAACTGCCCGGGGTTGTTCTGGGTGGCTGGATGTCCGAAGAACAGCGCGGCGCTTTTGTGCAGCGCCTGAGCCAACTGACCCCGCAACAGCCAGTGAGTACAGCGGAAATCAGCCTGCAATTGCCCGGACGCGAACACGCCTGGTGGGTCTGGTCGGATCGCGGCGTGTTCGATGAGCAGGGACAGTTGATCGAAGTGCAAGCGGTGGGCCGCGACAACACCGAGGTGCGCCGCTCGCAACAGCAACTCACCCAAAGCGCGAAAATGGCCACCCTCGGCGAAATGGCCACCGGCCTCGCCCACGAAATCAATCAGCCGCTGAACGTGATGCGCATGGCCATCGTCAACGTGCTCAAGCGCCTCGGCAACGGTGAGGTGCAGGTCGATTACCTGACCGACAAACTCAACCGCATCGACGCTCAGGTTCAACGCGCGGCGAAGGTGGTCGACCACATGCGCGTGTTCGGCCGGCGCTCGGAAATCGAACAACAGTTGTTCAACCCGGCCCAGGCCATCGAAGGCACCCTGTCGCTACTGGCCGAAGGCATGCGCGGCAAAGGTGTCGATCTGCGCATCAGCGAGACCGGTTTCGAGGCGCAGGTGCGCGGCTACGTCGATCAACTGGAGCAGGTGCTGATCAATCTGATGGTCAACGCCCGTGACGCCTTGCTCAGCAAACGCGACAACGACTCAGCGTTCAAACCGTGGATTTCGATCTACGCCGAGCGTGACGAGGAAAGCGTGCGGCTGTGGGTCGAGGACAATGGCGGCGGTATCGATCCGCGTTTGCTGGAGCGGATCTTCGAGCCGTTCTTCACCACCAAGCCGATTGGCGTCGGCACTGGTCTGGGCTTGTCGGTGAGCTACGGCATCATCGCCAACATGGGCGGGCAATTGAGCGTGCGCAACTCCACGGAGGGCGCGCGGTTCTGCATCGAATTGCCGATCGCCAGCGACGATCAGATGACCAGATAGGCCTTGCCGGTCTGCCCGCAGGTCATATTGGCGCCCACCTCGGTGTTCATCAGATTGATGCCCAAGCCTTTGAGCAGATTGTTCAACAGCGGATCGAGCAATGGGCTGATCAACCCGGTGACCACCGGCAACAAGCGGTTGCTGACGTCGCTGATCAACGAAGCCACACCGGTGACGATGGCGCCCAGCGGATTGCTGCCCACGGGTTTGTAGACGATCAGGTTGATGCCCGACAGGGTGTTCGCCAGGCTGCCGACGATGTTGCTGGTCGGCGCGGCAGGCAGCAGGCTCGGCGGCAGTTTCAGATTGGCCGGGGTGGCGAAGGGTGTGGTGCTGGAGAACAGCAGATTCTGCGTGGTCTGCGCGACGCTGGTGTCGAGTTTGATGGCGATGCCGCCCGCGCCGTATTGCACGTGGGAGGCGGCATCGCAACTGCCGATGCCGAGAATCCTGTGGCAAGTGATGATGCCGAGATCGACCAGCGGCAGCGGCGCCACCGTTGGTTCGGCGACTGAAGAGAACGCTGCGACAGGATCGATCTTGCCGAGCTTGAGATCAGCCAGCGAGGTTGTGGTGGTAGCGGTCAGGCTTTTGCTGCCGCTGTCACCGGTCGGGCAGCGATAATCGGTGACATAGCTTTTCGCCCCGCCGGCATCCAGCGCGATGTCGATTTGCGGTGAGGGCAGCAACCTGGGATCGAGCTGTTGGCAGCCGGCACCCAACAGGCAGAACACTGAATTGATTGTGTCCACCAGATTCAGACTCAACAGCGCATTGAGCGTCGGCGTCAGCGTACCGACCAGGCCCAGCACCGCATTGGTCAGCCCCGTCACCCCCGAGAGCACCGGCAGATTCACCGACAACAGCGTGCGCACCTGCGCAGTGCGCACATACATTCGGTCCGGTCCCAATGGATCGGCCTTGGCCCGCGCCGGATCGCCAATCGCCGAGAACTGCGGCGGTTCGATCACCTTCACCCGTACCGTGACACCGGCCAGCCCCAGCACGTTGACCGGCAAGGTCGCCGCCACCGCGCTCTTGCTGTTGGCCAGTTGCACCACGCCCTGCACCAGTTGCAGCAATTGCAGATTGGCATCCAGCCCCGCCGCCGTGGTGCCAGTTTGCAGCTGCAGGATCTCGCCGAGTCTGACCGGCGCCGCATTGATGGCGGCGGCCTGCAACTGGCCCAGCGCGGTGACCACTTGCGCGGTCGCACCGTTGAGTTGCACTACCGTCGCGGCGGCCTGAATCAACTGCGTCACGGTCGCCTGGGTGTTGAGCAATTGCGTGTAGTTGCCGGCACCGACGTTGAGGTCGATGGCCAGTTGATCGAGGTATTTGAGCAGGTTGATATCGGTGTGCAGCAAACCGTCCCAGCCCACCGCCGTGAGGTTGACGTTGCCGCCGAGCAACCCGGAAAACAGCGGATTGAGGATGTTCGACTGCGCCGTGTCGATGCTGGCGAGGGTGCTGCGAATATTCAGTTGGGCGATGGTCGGCTGCGGTTTGGCCGCGACTGCCGAAGCATTGAGTGTGGTGTTGAGGCTGACCGGCGTGGCGCTGAACAGCGCCTGCACACCGCCGGCAAAACTGCTGGTGACCGTTCGGCTGGCGGTGACTTTCACCGCAGCCGCTTGTGTGGCATCGACGGTGAAACTGCGCAAACCGCTGGCAGCGGTGGCCAGTGTGCCGCAGGTGGTCGCGAGTGTATTGGCGGCGTCCACCACGTAACCGTTGCGCAGCGCACTTTGCCCGGCATAACTGGCGGCGGTCAGCCCGGGCAGGCAATTGCCGCCGCGACTGACCGCTTCGAGGGCGGCGGTATCCACCACCCGCTGCAATTTGCGCTGTTCCATGTACAAGCGACCGCTGTCGACCACCAGCAACATCATCACCAGCGCCAGACTCAGGGTGGCGGCCGCCATCAAGCCGATCGCCCCGCGTTGCCGGGCCGGGCCGTTGCCTTGCGATCCTGGCGACATGGCGCACTCCTTTGCCGGCGCAGTGCCGAGCGCTACCTCCGTTGATGAAAAAGAGTGTAGACGCGGTCGGTCGAGAGTGCTGGCGTCGCGCCATTCCTGTCACCACCGCCACTGTGGGAGCGAGCCTGCTCGCGAAAGCGTCGTGCCAGAGGATTCAATGCTGCATGACACACCGTCTTCGCGAGCAGGCTCGCTCCCACAGGGACGGTTCAGAGCGGTTCAACGCGGTGGATAGTTGGCCAGGATCCGCGCGACGGTCTCGCGAATGGCATTGCTTCGATCGGCCGGATTCGGGCGGTTGCTGAGCATTTGCTCATCGCTGCCGCGCCAGACCAGTTTGCCGTCCTTGCCGTCGAGCAGGTCGATCTGAATGGTCGCGACCTTGTAGGTGATGTTGCGCGTTTCGTTGTACATCGGTGCGCCCCAGTAGCCGTTCCACGGGCCGCCCCAACCGCCGCCGTAATTGGTCGTCACCTGCTGCTGCCGGTCCTCGACGATCAGGTAGGTCTGCACGCTCAGATCACCTTTGCCGCCGCCGGCAGCCGGGCGCAAACCGCGCTGATCGAGTTGATCGGACACCGCCTGGCGGATGCGCTGTTCGGTCAGGTCGCTTTTGATGCGCGGATCATCGGGGCGATATTGCAGGGCCGGGTCTTTCCAGCTCCAGCTGCGATAAGCGGCAAAGTCGCGGCTGGCGTCGAAATCGTGATTGACCTGATTGGCGGCGCAGGCACTGAGCAGCGCGGTAAAAGCGAGTAGAGCGAGACGGCGGAACATGATTTTTCTCCGGGTGAAGACATGAACCTGCTGACACGACGTCAGCTGGGAGGATACGCCGCCATGGCTTTTTCCACAGCCTCGCGGATCGCATCGGCGCGTTCGATCTGATTGCCCTGGGTGCCGGTCTCGGCGCTGGCGCTCCACACTGGCTGACCATTGCCGGCATCGAACAGATCGACTCGCACCACTACGACCTGCTCTTGATAGGTGCGCACGATCGGCACGCTGTTGTACATGCCGTAACCGCGACCATAACGATCATAGCCGCCGTATCCGCCGTAGTAGCCGTAATCATCGCGCACCTGACGCAAACGGGTTTCCAGACGCAGATCGGCGCTGACCAGCAGGTCGGCCGGGCGGTTGTCGCGCATCGGCCGCAAGCCGCGTTGGTCGAGGGCGTTGCTGACCGCCTCGGCCACCTGCGCCGAGTCAGCCCACGCCGTGCCCGGCGGCAACTGCCCGTTGCGCCAGGCCCAGTTGCGGTAGCGCCCGTAATCACGCGGCGGCGCCGGGTAGGCGCTGCGGTCGAAGGTGGCGGCGGCTTGCGGCGGTGCCGGCGGCAACGGCCGTGACTGAGCCACGTAGGGGTTGCTGCCTTGGCAAGCGGCCAACCCCAGACTTATCAGCAATAACCCGCATTGAGCTTTCATGTCGCGCTCCGCTCAGATCGGCCGGCAGATCCAGTGCAAGTAACGCCCAAGCCCGGCGAAGCCTGGGTGACGACGGTGCGCGAGTTCCATTTCCAGCAAGTCCGCCAGTTCGGCGCGGGCCTGGAATTCCACCGGCATGTAATCGTGAAATACCCGTACGCCGCTCTGACTTTCGACCTGCCACATACCGGCGAGTTGCGTTGCCAATTCCCTTGGGTCGAGGGGCTGTTGCGGGGTCAGGCTCTGCTTCTCGCCGGCCATGACGTTCTTGCGCATTTTCTTGAAATGGCCCTTGAGCAGATTGCGATAAATCAGCGCATCACGGTTGTAGAACGCCAGCGACAGCCAGCCGCCGGGCTTGGTCAGTTGATGCAGCACCGGCAGGATCGCATGGGGTTCGGCGAGCCATTCCAGCACGGCGTGGCAGATCACCAGATCGTAGGGTTCGGTGAGCTGACCGGGCAGTTCCTGCCACGGCGCCTGTATGAATGTCGCGGTGTGTCCGGCTTCGGCAAAACGCTGGCGCGCGCCTTCGAGCATCGGTTCGGCCGGTTCGGTGAAGGTGACGTCATGGCCGCGCTCGGCCAGCCACAGCGACATGTGCCCAAGGCCCCCGCCGATATCCAGCACGCGCAGCGGACGATCCGGCAAAGCCTCGGTCAGATCGGCCTGCAATACCGCGAGGCGAATCGCGCCTTTGGCGCCGCCGTAGATTTTTTCGGCGAAGCGCGTGGCCAACTGGTCGAAATGACGGTCGCTCATCAGCTGAACCGCCGTTCGCTGTCGGCGAGCTTGGCGCGCACCACTTCATTCATGTCCAGACCCAGTTCGCTGCACAGCAGCAACAGATACAGGACGATATCGCCGACTTCCTGCCCGGCATGGGCGAGCTTGTCCGCCGGCAACTGGCGTGACTGGTCTTCCGTCAGCCACTGGAAGATTTCCACCAGCTCGGCCATTTCCACGCTGGCGGCCATGGCGAGGTTTTTCGGGCTGTGAAATTGCCGCCAGTCATTGCGGTCACGAATGGCGTGCAGGCGTTCGGTCAGTTCAACAAGGTTCATCGGGCTCTCCTGAAGACGCATAGCTTCGGGGGGATGCGGGCTGAAGGCAAGCAGCGCAGATGATCTATTGTGGGAGCGAGCTTGCTCGCGAAGGCGGTGGATCATCCAGACCGGATTTGCCTGACACGCCCCCTTCGCGAGCAGGCTCGCTCCCACACATGATCCGGGCAAACCTTCTATCATGCAGGGAACTCGGCCACCCTCGGCGTGGCCCAAGGCTCAGCTCTTTCATCAGGGATGCACACATGCGTGTAGAAAGCTTTTTCGAATGGCTCGGCCAGGCACTCGGTTCGGTCATCCGCTTTATCGTCGACGGCCTCAGCGGCCTGTTCAATATGCTCAGCAATGCCGGCGGCAACTTTGTCGACGGCCTGGCGCAGACGCTGGGGATGGACACCTCGATTATCAGCATCATCGCGCTGATCGTCGGTTTGATGCTGCTGTGGTCGGCGATCCGGGCGTTCATGAACGCGTCGATCATTGCCGGGATCATCTGGCTGCTGCTCGGGTTGTGGTTGTTGAGCTGGATCATCCATTAACACCACCGCCACCCTGTGGGAGCGAGCCTGCTCGCGAATGGCCGGCACAGCCGAAATCTTCACGGTCGGTCAGTCTTCGCGAGCAGGCTCGCTCCCACATTGAATGGCATGACTCGCTACAATCCCCGCTCCCCCAAGGAGCCTGCATGTCCTCTCTGATTACCGACTGGCGCGACCGCCCGACTCACCGCAAGGTCTGGGCGCTCGCCGCGCCGATGATTCTTTCCAATATTTCCGTGCCGCTGGTGGCGCTGGTCGACAGCACTGTCATCGGTCACTTGCCCCATGCCCATCAATTGGGCGCGGTGGCGGTCGGCGCCAGTCTGTACACCTTTCTGGCCTGGGCGATGGGTTTTCTGCGCATGGGCACCACCGGTTTTGCCGCCCAGGCTGCCGGGCGCAGCGATGGCGCGGCGTTGCGGCAGATTCTCTTGCAGGGCCTGCTGCTGGCGATGGGGCTGGCCGTCGTGCTCGGCACTCTTGGCGTGCCGCTCAGCGGCGTTGCGCTGCACTTCATGCAACCGTCGGCTGAACTGGATCAGCTGACCCGGGAGTTTTTCCACACGCGTCTGTTTGGCCTGCCCGCAGCGCTGGCGACGTATGCGCTGGTCGGCTGGTTCCTTGGCACGCAGAACGCGCGGGCGCCGCTGGCGATTCTGCTGAGCACCAACCTGATCAACATTGTGCTCAATCTGTGGTTTGTCATCGGCCTTGACTGGGGCGTAGTCGGCTCGGCGCGCGCTTCGGTAATCGCCGAATGGAGCGGCGCCCTGCTCGGCCTGTGGCTGACACGCACGGCGTTGCGCGCCTATCCGGGGCAGATCATCTGGTCGGCGTTGAAAGTCTGGCAGAGTTGGCGCCCGCTGCTGGCGGTCAACCGTGACATTTTCATCCGCAGCCTCGCCCTGCAATCGGTGTTTTTCCTGATCACCGTGCAAGGCGCGCGGCTCGGCGATGCGACCGTAGCGGCCAACGCGCTGCTGCTCAACGGCCTGCTGCTGACAGCCCATGCACTGGACGGACTGGCCCACGCAGTCGAAGCCTTGTGCGGCCATGCCATTGGCGCGCGGGATCGCTTGGCCTTGCGTCGATCGCTGGTGGTGGCCGGCGGCTGGTCGCTGATTGCCAGCCTCGGGTTTGCCGTGCTGTTTCTGCTGGCCGGGCACCTGTTCATCGAGATGCAGACCGATATTCAGAGCGTGCGCGACACGGCGTTCATCTATCTGCCCTACCTCGCCGTGCTGCCGCTGATTGCGGTGTGGAGTTACCTGCTCGACGGCCTGTTCATCGGCGCCACCCGTGCGCGGGAAATGCGCAACGGCATGCTGCTGACGGTGCTGCTGTTGCTGCCGTTCGCCTGGTTTTTGCAGGCCTTGGGCAATCACGGCCTGTGGATATCTTTTCTACTGTTCATGGTCTTGCGCAGCGTGACCCTTGGCGCGCAAGCCTTGTGGCTCAAGCGCAGCGATGGCTGGCTCAGCGGCAAGGCTCACTGATCAGAAAAGTCAGTCCGCCGCGCCCCACTGCCGACGCAGAAAGTCGAGCCGTTCCGGTTGGGTCAGTCCGGCCGGCGGCACGGCCAGCACGGCGCGCGGATTGAGCAGGCGCAGCCACAGCCAGCCATCCAGCACGGCACGATCGCTGAAACCCAGCGCCAGACCTTGTTGCACATGCACAGCGATCGTCTGGTAATCAACCCTCAGAGACTGGCACCAGCGCCAGATGTGCTGCTCAAGCAGACAGGTTTGCAAGCGTTCGCGCTGGCGCCGGGTCAGGCTTTCTTCGATGCCCAAAGGTTCGACGAGCAGGCCGGGATTGCGCAGCTGTTGCCAGCCCTGACTGCCGATGGCGCGGTCCGCCCAGGTGCCGCCAAACCAGCGCAACTGGCGGATCGGCCCGAGCCAGCGACTCAGCTGCGAGGCGTCACAGGCGTCGAAGAAATAACTGGCGGTCTGGCGGTTGTAATAGCTGAGCAAGGCCCGATGATTCAAACCGAACGAGACGGTGAGCATGCGCTGCAAATGGCTGAGCAGCTGCTGCGCCGGTATCTCGCAGCTCAGCAACAGGCCGCGCCAGGTGTCCGGGTCGCGTAGACACAGGGCGGTCAATGCCGGACTCTCGCGCAAATCGACGAGGACCGGGCCGTGCTCACTGACCGGTTGAAATTCGGTGCCGTCGAACAACCGGTGCCGCTGCACATCGGCAAAGCCCTGGCGCAAGGTCAGCAGGGCACGTGCCGCGTCCGGGGTGTCGAGCAACAGCCATTGCGCCATGGGCTCAAGCGCCGCGCCGCTCATCGTGCGCTGCTCTGATCGAGCGCGGTGAGCAGCCGGCAACTGCACACGGACTCGGCGCAGTGGTTGAAGCTGCCACCGCCCGGCATCAGGCACAGCAACAGCAACGGCTCGCCAGACTGCAACGATTGCTGCAACCCATCGCTCACCAGCAGTTCGGGGAGCGATACCGGTTCATCGTCCTCGACCGCAGCCTCTGGCAACACCGAGGGCTGGAGCACGCCACTGACCACCGGCTGATCGGGATCGCCCTCTAGAAAACTCACCACCACTTCCACGCCATCGGCGAGTGCCGCCGAGGGCAGCTCGTTCAGGTCAGGCGCGAGGGGCAGCCAGCAATGGCTCGGCGCTGCGCCTTCGCCCTGGTAGAGCCAGTCGAATTGCACCGCCACCGGCCGCGCGCGATCCGGCTGCGGCTCATCGACGCTGACCACCCAGGCACGCTGCAAGCTGTGCATGCGCTGCTTGGACTGCGCAGCGGCGGGCACACAGACGGGTACCCGCGCGGCCGCGAACAGGCGATTGCAATAGGGCGATTCGAGAGACTGATCGGCCCGATGCTCGATGCGGGTCAGCAACCATGGGCGGTTGCATTCGAGGAAAGGATGGCCGTCCAGCGGCAACCACTGACCACTGCGCAAGGCTGGCAGATCACTGTGGCCTTCGGCATCGGGGCCTCGCTGGCTGGCCTGCGAGTCTTCGCGCAGTCGCCATTCGCGGACGGCTGGAACGACGCCACGCTGGTCATGCTCGCCCTGATAGTGCGCGACGTCTGCATGGGGCATCCGCGTCGGATCGTCGCCGAACACCAGGCAGTGCCTGTCGCGGTGATGTTCGAAGTAATAGTGAATGCGCGCCTCTGCGCACAGACGCTGAAGCAGTTGCAGATCGGATTCGCGGTACTGCGTGCAGAAGGTGCGGGCCGGGTAGTCGCTGTGCAACTCGTAACGTCGCTGCAGGCCGACGATGCCATGTTCGCGCAGCACCTGTTCGATGATCTGCGGCACGCAGCGGCCACTGAAAATGCGCTGGCTCAAACGCAGGTCAAGGCAGTCGAGCCTCGGCCCGAGACGTACTCGGCACAAACGCAAGCCATGGCCGTGCTCGTGCTGGACAAGGCTGTGCAATTGCCCGTGCACACCCTGGTCGGGCGCGCCGAAACACAGAAACGCAGAGCGGTGCAGCAGGCCGGCGAGATCCAGATGCGGATCGTCGATCACCACATCGATCTCGAAGGCGAAGGGTTCGCTGAGCGCTTCCCTTCCGGTAAAGGCGAGAACTTCGAAGG
The DNA here is from genome assembly GCF_004307525.1 of Pseudomonas sp. Sample_21. Classification (NCBI taxonomy): domain Bacteria; kingdom Pseudomonadati; phylum Pseudomonadota; class Gammaproteobacteria; order Pseudomonadales; family Pseudomonadaceae; genus Pseudomonas; species Pseudomonas sp. Sample_21. The sequence goes on from NZ_RCNZ01000030.1 coordinate 13,102, forward strand.
GGTCGGACAGGCCCGCTACATCGAGACGAAACGACGGCTCGTTGACTGGATCGAACATGGGCGGATCTCTACAGGAGGGGCGGCCGGGGATTCTCGCCGAGAGGCATGGCCGAGTAGAGAGGCGAAGTACAACTTAGGAAATGACCTACGCGAAAAGCAGACCAGATGAGTTTGCTGACCGTGATAGCACAGGTTTTCGGGAAAAAATCAGGAGATGTCCCACCGGGTTGTCCGACTTTTCCACAGCTCGCGGAAAAAAATCGGACAACCCGGGTGGAACGCTATCGGGTCTCAGGAAGACAGATAGGAAGAGCGGGTCAGGCCCAGACGCAAGGCATCGAGGAACTGCGTGCGCTCGCTGGCACTGATGCGGGCACTGGCGCACTTGTCGCGGTAGTGGGTCATCAGTTCTTCCGGCGACAAGTGCACGTAACGCAGCATGTCTTCGATGGTGTCGTGGGTCTCGATACCGGCGTGGTACACGCTGCCGTCGGCGTTCTGGTAGATGTTCACCGAGTCGGTGTCACCGAACAGGTTGTGCATGTCACCGAGGATTTCCTGATAGGCGCCGACCAGGAACACGCCCAGCAGGTAATCTTCGCCTTCATTCAACGCGTGCACCGGCAGGCTGGTCTCGATGCTCTGCTCGTCGACGTACTGGTTGATCTTGCCGTCGGAGTCGCAGGTCAGATCCTGCAGCACCGCGCGGCGCAGCGGCTCTTCGTCGAGGCGATGCAGCGGGATGATCGGCAACACCTGATCGATCGCCCAGGTGTCCGGCAGGCTCTGGAACACCGAGAAGTTGCAGATGTACTTGTCGGCCAGCTTGTCGTTGAGTTCGTCGAGCACCTGGCGGTGCGAACGCTGACGCGCTTTCAGCGAGTTGTGCAGGCGACGGCACACGGCGAAGTAGCACTGCTCGGCGAGGGCTTTTTCCGCCAGGGTCAGCTTGCCGTCGGCATACTGCGCAGCCACGTCGCTCATGTAGTGGGTGGCGCGCCAGTAGGTTTCGGTGACCATTTCGATGTCGGTCGGGCCGAGCAGATCGACCAGCCACTGCACGGTTTCCGGCAGGCTTTCCTTGTTCTCGATCAGCGGGATTTCGTCGTTGTGTTTCTCGACGTCGGTGACCTGCACCACCAGCATTGCGTGGTGCGCCGTCAGCGAGCGGCCGCTTTCGGAGAAGATGTGCGGATGCGGCAGGCTCTGCGCGTCGCAGAATTCCTTGAGCATGCCGACCACGACACCGGCGTAGTCGTCCATGTCGTAGTTGATCGAACTGGCGTTGCGCGAGTGGGTACCGTCGTAGTCGACACCGAGGCCGCCGCCGACGTCGATGTGATCGACCGGCAGACCGAGGTTGCGCAATTCGCCGTAGTAACGGATCGCTTCCTTGAAGCCGTGCTGGTAGTCAGCGAGGTTGGCGATCTGCGAACCCATGTGGAAGTGCAGCAGGCGGATGCCCTGATCCAGGCCGGCGCCACGGAAACGCTCGACCACCGACAGCAGCTGTGCCGCCGACAGACCGAATTTGGATTTCTCGCCACCGGTGTCCGCCCATTTCGACGAGGCCAGCGACGACAGGCGCACGCGCAGACCCACCTGCGGCTTGACCTTCAGCGAGGCGGCTTCTTCGATCACCAGGCCGACTTCGGATTCTTTCTCGATAACGATGAACACATTGTGGCCGAGCTTCTGGCCCATCAGCGCCAGACGGATGAACTCACGGTCCTTGTAACCGTTGCAGACGATGGTGCCGCCCTTCGGCGCCAGCGCCAGCACCGCCAGCAGCTCAGGCTTGGAGCCGGCTTCCAGACCGATGGAAACGTTCTGGGTGGCGATGATGTTCTCGATCACCGCTTCCTGCTGGTTGACCTTGATCGGGTACAGCGCAGTGTATTTGCTCTGGTATTCCAGGCGCTCGATGTTCGAATCGAAAGCGCCGGTCAACTGACGGACACGGTCTTGCAGGATGTCGGGGAACCGCACCAGCAGCGGCAAGGACAAACCGCTCTTGCGCAGTTGGTCGACTTGTTCGAACAGATCGATAGGCGAGCTGCTCGGGCCGTTCGGACGTACTTCGACGCGACCGGCTTCATTGATCGCGAAATACCCGGCCCCCCAATGGCGAATCCCGTAAACGCTGCGGCTGTCCGCAACTGTCCATTGGCTGCCATCGTCTTTACGTGTGCGTCGTACGGACATCGAAGTCCCCTATAAAGAAGTCAGAGTGCGTCGCCTGACGTTCAGGCCGGCGCAGTCTAAAGAATGAAAATGACGGTTCGTCAGTGCGGCGGTAGACCGCACTGACTGCGTGGAGTTTAGAAACCGGTCATGAACAGGCTCTGTGAAAACCATGGCGACGACGCCGGATCCGAGAACACTCGAAGCCGGATCAAGCCGCCGGAGGGTTTCACAGAGGCTGCTAGCCGCCGGATTTCTTCGCTTTGAAACCGTGCTTGATCAGCTCTGCCAAGAGTAGCTCGACGTGATCGCCCTGGATTTCGATGATGCCGTCCTTCAGCGCCCCGCCGGTGCCACAACGTTTCTTCAACGTCGTCGCCAGCTCCTTGAGCGCGTCTTCGGCCAGAGGCACGCCGGTGATGGTGGTCACCGTCTTGCCGCCACGCCCTTTGCTTTCGCGACGCACGCGGGCAATGCCGTCACCGGCCGGGATCACGGTTTGTTTGCAGATACAGGCGTCCACCGGCTTGCTGCATTCCGGGCAATGACGACCTGCGTCGGTGGAAAATACCAGGCCGCCCAGGGCGGCGAAGGATGCGGCTTTCTTGGCCACCGGCAATCCTCTCGGGAGGACAAAGACTGATCGCAACCTTGGGCAAGGTCAGCGACCGCGAAGCCCCACTCAGGCAGGGGCAGCGCTACTGCATCGGAAAACTTTGAACGCTGGACTGAATCTGTAGGAGCTGACGAGTGCAACGAGGCTGCGATCTTTTGATCCTGATCTTTAACAGCAAGATCAAAAGATCGCAGCCTTCGGCAGCTCCTACGGTAAATCTGCAGGCCAACCTCAAGCTATCCGGTGCAGTTTGAAAAGGTCGCGCAGTGTAACGGCAAAAATCGCGATTGCTAAGTGCCAATCGGCGCCAATTCATGTGTTCTTTGCGACGTTGCTTTGCTGCGCCTTGAGATAGCGCTTCAGCGCGGCCAGAGAGTCCGGGCAATAAGGCTTTTCGCTGATTTCGCGCATGACCTGTTCGACAGGGATGAATCGCGCTTCGAGGACTTCTTCCGGCTGCAATTTCAGCGGCCCGTCCCACACGGCGGAAAACGCCGAACACCACAGGCGGTTGCCGGTGTCTTCGAAGTAGAAGTGATCGTGAGCGGTGAGTTCAACGCCGCTGACGCCCAGCTCTTCCGCAAGCTCGCGCGCCGCCGACTCGGCATAACTTTCGTCGGCCTGAACCATGCCGCCTGCGGCAACATCCCAGTAACCGGGGTAAATCGCCTTGCTCAACGTGCGCCGGTGCACGCACAGCTCACCGGCGGAATTGAACAGCATGATGTAGGTGCCACGGCCAATCAGCCCGCGCTCGCGCAAATCGGAGCGCACCAGCGCGCCGAGCAAGTTGTCCTGCTCGTCGACCCAGGCGATCTGTTCGGCGTCCGAGGCGGCGCGATGGGCCGCCTCTCTTGTGCTCTGGCTCACCTATCAGCCCTGATTGAGCAGTTGACGCAAATCGATCACCGCAGCGTTGGCCCGGGAAATGTAGTTGGCCATGACCAGCGAGTGGTTGGCCAACACGCCGAAACCGCTGCCATTGAGGATCATCGGGCTCCACACCGGCTCTTGCGAAGCCTCCAGCTCACGGATGATCTGGCGCACGCTGACGGTGGCGTTCTTCTTCGCCAGCACATCGGCGAAGTCGACCTCGATGGCACGCAGCAGATGCGACAGCGCCCAGGCCTGACCGCGTGCTTCGTAGAACACGTTGTCGATTTGCATCCACGGGGTTTCCACGACTTCTTCGTCAACCTGCGGCACTTCGCCGACTGCCGGAACTTCGGTCTTCAGCGCGGTATTGAGCTTGACCCGACCGACACTGGCCGACAGGCGTTGCGACAGCGAACCGAGACGGGTACCGACATCGCCCAGCCAGTTGTTGAGGTTGTCGGCGCGGGCGTAGAACAGCGCGTTTTTCTGATTCGGATCCGACAAGCGCGACTGATAACGGCTCAGGGAGTTGATGCCTTCCTGGTATTCCGACTCGCTGGACGGCAGCACCCAGCTCTTGTTGTCGAAGTTGAAGCGTGGTTCGGCCTTGGCCAGATCGGCGTCTTCGGCCGACTGCGATTGCGAACGGGCAAAATCCTTGCGCAGGGCGCGGGTCAGGTCACGCACCTGCACCAGCACGCCATATTCCCAGCTCGGCGTGTTGTCCATCCACAGACCCGGCGGGAAACGGTCATTGGAAATGTAACCGCCCGGCTTGTTGAGCAAGGTGCCGGCAACGGTCTTCAGGGTCTCGACCGTGGTGTAGCCGACCACCATTTGCTTGCCTTCTTTCTCGGCAGCGACCTGGGCGTTCTGCGCCACCGGAAACAGCTCCGGTTCCTGGCTCCAGTACCAGCCCAGCGCGATGGTGACCAGCAAGTAAAGACCGACCACTGTGGCCAGCGCCCGGCTGAACAGCAGCCCGCCGACATAGCTGCGGGTGGCCGACTTGGGCTCGGCGGCACGTTCAGGCGCGCTGCCCGCGCGGTTTTTCCAGTCCAGCATGGCGATATCCTTTCAATCACTTGGGTTCAACGGTTCGACCACAACCATACAACAACGTGCCAAGGCCGGGCACCCGTCGCTAACGATAAGCCGCAAATGGTGCGGCCCGATGACGCTTCGCGACACACTAAGGGATTTCCTGATACGGCAACGCCAGCAACGCAGTGAACTCTGATCTGGATTCGGCCCGAGCAGCGATGTACAAATTCCCGACTGTTCTGCCCTGCCCTTCAAGGCAAGCGTCCGGATTTCGGGCATCTGACTGACCTGCAGGTGCATGAGAAAACCACCCGGTCAGAAACTGAATCGTGTCGTCCAGCAGATTATTGACGTACGACACTCGTCTAAGGGAAAAGAGGTGCTAGCATAGAGCCACCAGTCGATCTCAGCATGCACCCTAACTAGTAGTCAGGATATGACCGAGCCAGAAGACCCCAGCCGTGAGCGTCTCAAGCACCACTTTGCCCAGCGGGTAATTCATCAGGCACGTCAGATTCTTGAGATATGGCAGCGCCTGCAACGCAGTGAGTGGTCCACCGTCGATCTCGCCGAACTGAGCGAGGCGAATCTGCGTCTGCTGCGTTTTGCCGAGCGTTTCGAACAGCCGGAACACACTCAGTTGGCGCACCACATCAGCCAGTCGTTGCAAGCGGTGGATGCCAACCGTGGGCGCCTCAGCAGCGGCCTGATCACTGATCTGAATCGCTTGATGCAGCGCCTGTCGCGCACCGGCCTGCGCCATGGTGATCAGCTCGACCAGACGTTCCTGCCGCCGCTGCGCAAGCCGATCTACGTAATGTTGCAGGATCACGACCGCGCCGAACGCCTGGCCAAGCAGCTCGAATTCTTTGGCCTCAGCGCGCAGGCACTGGACAGTGTCGCGGCGTTTCGCTCGTCGATGGTCGAGCGCTTGCCCGCGGCGATTGTCATGGACGTGGATTTCAGTGGCCCCGGCATCGGCCTGAAACTCGCCGCCGAAGCTCAGGTCGGCCTCGAAGAACCGCTGCCGCTGCTGTTCTTCAGCCTGCACGAAACCGACACTCCGACCCGCCTCGCCGCCGTGCGCGCCGGTGGCCAGGAATTCCTCACCGGCACCCTTGAAGCCTCGAGCCTGCTGGAAAAAATCGAAGTGCTGACCTGCGTCGCCCAGTACGAACCTTATAAAGTGCTGATCATCGACGACTCGCGCGCCCAGGCCCTGCACACCGAGCGCCTGCTCAACAGCGCCGGGATTGTCACCCGCACCCTGATCGAACCGATTCAGGCAATGGCCGAACTGGCGGATTTCCAGCCGGACCTGATCATCCTCGACATGTACATGCCGGCCTGCACCGGCACCGAGCTGGCGAAAGTCATCCGTCACAACGACCGCTACGTCAGCGTGCCGATCATTTACCTGTCGGCCGAGGATGATCTGGACAAGCAGCTCGACGCCATGAGCGAGGGCGGCGATGACTTCCTGACCAAGCCGATCAAACCGCGACACCTGATCACTACCGTGCGCAACCGCGCCGCGCGGGCGCGCAATCTCAAGGCGCGGATGGTTCGCGACAGCCTCACCGGCCTGTACAACCACACGCACATCCTGCAATTGCTCGAAGACTGCTCGTTCCGCGCCCGCCGCGAGAACAAGCCGCTGAGCTTTGCCATGCTCGACATCGATCACTTCAAACGGGTCAACGACAGCCACGGCCACCCGATGGGCGACCGTGTGATCAAGAGCCTGGCGCTGTTTCTCAAGCAGCGGTTGCGCAAGACCGACTTCATCGGTCGTTACGGCGGCGAAGAGTTCGCCATCGTCATGCCCGACACCGATATCGACGCGGCGCATAAAGTCCTCGACGAAATTCGTCAGCGCTTCGCCGAGATTCATTACCCGGCGCAGCCGCAGGATCTCTGGTGCACGTTCAGCGCCGGCGTGGTGGAAATGTGCGATGACTCCGACAGCCTGATGATGGCCAGCCAGGCCGACGAGGCGCTGTACCGCGCCAAAGGTGCCGGACGCAATCGAGTGCAGACCGCGCGCCAGTCAAAGCAAAGTGCCACTTTTTCATCGGAATCCACTGATTCGGTCATAACCTTGTAATGGAACCGCAATAAATTCAGGCGCTTACCATTTCTGCCATTGGTAGCCGTCATGCGCCTGAAGTTGCTCACCAATCTCAATACCTTGCTGCTGGTCGCCGTCTGCGTGGCCCTTGGCGCCACGCTGTGGTGGTCGCAAAAAGCCCTCGAACGCCCCTATCTTTTGATGGAGCGTTACCTCGGGCTGTCGCAACAATTTCAGAATGAAGTGGCGCGCAACATCGAGGATTACCTCGCCAGCGGTGACGCGCTGCGCCTGAGCAGCGCCGCCCAGGCCATCGACAGCGTGCACAAGCAACTGGGTGAGCTGCCCCCGGCGCTGGCCGACAGCGTGCAGCCAAGCCTGTCGAGCCTTGATGAATTCAGCAAAACCGACCTGCTCGCCGCCGGCAAACTGGCCGGCGATCCGCAGGCGCTGCTGTTGCAGGCCGAACGCGAACTCAGCGCCAGCCTCGACCAGCTCAACACCTACGCCAATGGCAACGCGACTTATCTCGCGCCACTCCTCGCCGCATCGCAGCATCTGGGCAAACTGTCGCTGGCGCGGGACAAACTGGTCAGCAGCGGGCGCAGTGAACTGGCCGCCGATGTCGAGCGTGAAGTGAGCAACATGCGCACTCAGGCCGAGGCCATCGATGCCCTGCCCTTGCTCGGCGTGGTCACCAGCAACGAATCGAGCAGTGACGATTTCGCCGCGCTGATGGGCATCGAAACCACTGATAAAGCCGCCGCCGAAGATGCCGGTGTCGCCCTTAAACGTGAACTGAACAGTTTGCTTGGCCGCTATCCGGCGGAACTGGCGCGCACCCGCGAGCAGATCCAGAAACGCGCCGAGCTGAGCGCCGCGACCCACGAAAAAATCGCCAGCGTGCAACACGCCATTGCCGCCCTCGAACCGGTGGTGCGCGCGCAACACGGGCAGATCCAGGGCGAAGTGCGCCTGATGCAAGGCGTGATGATTGGCCTGATTCTGCTGATCGCCCTGCTCATCGATACCTTGCAGCGGCGCCTGGCCCGCACCCTGACCAACCTCGCCCCGGCATTGTCGACTTGGGCCGAGGGCGATTTCAGTCGCGACATCCAACTGGGCAAGACCAATCGCGAATTGCACGACATCGAAGCGTCGCTCAATCGCTTGCGCGCCTATCTGGTGGATCTGGTCGGCACCATTCGCGGCAACGCCGAGCAAGTCGCGGGCAGCAGCCGCACCCTTGCGGAACTGAGCAATGACCTGCACAGCGGCGCCGAGCATCAGGCCGGCGATACCGCGCTGATTCGCGACTCGCTGGGTGAACTCGAGGCGACGATTCAGCAAGTGGCCGGCGATGCCCGGCAGGCTGCGGACGCCAGCCGTCATGCCGGACTGGCCGTCGAGCATGGCCAGACGGTGATCGGCCAGAGCCTCACCGGGCTGCATGCGCTGGTCGGTGAAGTTCAAGGCAATGCGCAGATGATCGAACATCTGGCCGAAGAGTCGGCAACCATTGGCGGCGTGCTGACGGTGATTCGTTCGATTGCGGATCAGACCAATCTGCTCGCCCTGAACGCCGCAATCGAGGCGGCCCGCGCCGGGGAGATGGGCCGTGGTTTCGCCGTAGTCGCCGAGGAAGTGCGCTCGCTGGCGCAACGTACCGCTGGGGCCACGGCGGAAATCCAGACGCTGATCGCCGGCCTGCAGACCGCCGCGCGGCAATCGGTCGAAGGCATGCGCGCGCAGGTCGAACACGCCGAAGCCACGGCCAGTCAGGCGCAAGCGGCGGACGGTGCATTGGACAAAATCGTTGGCGCGATCCAGACCATCGCCGACACCGCCGTGCGCATCGCCGATGTCACTGCGCAGCAAAGTGGCGCGGTCAGCGAGATCCGCGATCACAGCGAGCGCATTCATCAATTGGGTGGGGATAACCTGCTGCGCATCGGCCAGGGCCGCGAACAGGGCGAGAATCTGCTGATTCTCGGCGGCCAATTGCATACGGCCGTTCAGGCCTTCCGCGTCTGACATACCACCTTCGCGAGCAGGCTCTCCCACATTGGAATGCATACCCCTGTGGGAGCGAGCCTGCTCGCGAAGGCGGCGGCCCTGTCATTACAAGTGACCGGATCCTGATCCTCGGTCACAAATTTCGCGCAAACATCGCCCATCGTGCCGCCTATTGCATGGAACTGGACAGTCACAAAGGCTTTGCGGCATAGTCGCCGGGTTCTGACGACTGCTCATTGATAACAAGGACAACGCAGATGGCAACGCTACTGGTGCTGCACGGCCCCAACCTGAACCTGCTCGGCACCCGGGAACCGGGGACCTACGGGTCGACGACCCTGGCGCAGATCAATCAGGATCTGGAGCGGCGCGCCCGTGAAGCCGGCCATCATCTGCTGCACCTGCAAAGCAACGCCGAGTACGAATTGATCGATCGCATCCACGCTGCGCGCGGTGAAGGCGTGGACTTCATTCTGATCAATCCGGCGGCTTTTACGCACACAAGTGTCGCATTACGTGACGCGCTGCTGGGAGTGAGCATCCCATTCATCGAAGTGCATTTGTCCAACGTGCACAAGCGCGAACCTTTCCGCCATCACTCCTACTTCTCCGATGTAGCGGTAGGAGTGATCTGCGGCCTTGGCGCCAGCGGTTACCGACTGGCCCTGGAGGCCGCACTAGAGCAGCTTGAACACCAAGCTATACGCCCCTGACCGACCCTTGGGAGTTGATGATTCATGGATATCCGTAAAGTTAAGAAACTGATCGAATTGCTGGAAGAGTCCGGCATCGACGAGCTCGAGATCAAGGAAGGCGAAGAGTCCGTACGCATCAGCCGTCACAGCAAGACCCCGGCGCAGCAGTACTACGCGCCAGCCCCGATGCAGGCTCCGGCCGCTGCCCCTGCTGCCGCGCCAGTCGCTGCCGCTGCTCCGGCCGCCGCTGCTGCACCGGCGCTGAACGGCACCGTGGCCCGTTCGCCGATGGTCGGCACCTTCTACCGTAAATCTTCGCCAACCTCGCCAGCCTTCGTTGAAGTCGGCCAGACCGTGAAGAAAGGCGACACCCTGTGCATCGTCGAAGCCATGAAGATGATGAACCACATCGAAGCTGAAACCAGCGGTGTGATCGAATCCATCCTCGTCGAAGACGGCCAGCCGGTTGAGTACGACCAACCGCTGTTCACCATCGTTTGAACCGCGGAGAGCCTTTGATGACTGCGAAGTTGGAAAAAGTTCTGATCGCTAACCGCGGTGAGATCGCCCTGCGGATTCTGCGTGCCTGCAAAGAGATGGGCATCAAGACCGTCGCCGTTTACTCCAAGGCCGACAAAGAGCTGATGCACCTGGGTCTGGCAGACGAATCCGTCTGCATCGGCCCGGCGTCCGCCGCTCAGTCTTACCTGCACATTCCGGCCATCATCGCTGCCGCAGAAGTGACCGGCGCTACCGCCATTCACCCAGGCTACGGTTTCCTCGCGGAAAACGCCGATTTTGCCGAGCAGGTCGAGAACTCCGGCTTCGCCTTCATCGGCCCGAAAGCCGACACCATTCGCCTGATGGGCGACAAGGTATCGGCCAAGCACGCGATGATCGAAGCAGGCGTACCGACCGTTCCGGGTTCTGACGGCCCGCTGCCGGAAGACGAAGAAACGGCGCTGCGCATCGGTCGTGAAGTCGGCTACCCGGTGATCATCAAGGCCGCCGGCGGCGGTGGTGGTCGCGGCATGCGTGTGGTGCACAAGGAAGAAGACCTGATCGCCTCGGCGAAACTGACCCGCTCCGAAGCAGGTGCGGCGTTCGGCAACCCGATGGTCTATCTGGAAAAATTCCTCACCAACCCGCGCCACGTCGAAGTGCAGGTACTGTCCGACGGCCAGGGCCACGCCATCCACCTGGGCGACCGCGACTGCTCGCTGCAGCGTCGGCACCAGAAGGTTCTCGAAGAAGCACCGGCACCGGGCATCGACGAGAAGGCGCGCCAGGAAGTATTGGCTCGCTGCGTCAAGGCATGCATCGACATCGGCTACCGTGGCGCCGGTACTTTCGAGTTCCTCTACGAGAACGGCCGTTTCTACTTCATCGAAATGAACACCCGTGTTCAGGTGGAGCACCCGGTTTCGGAGATGGTCACCGGTATCGACATCGTCAAGGAGATGCTCAGCATCGCCGCTGGCAACAAGCTGTCGTTCACTCAGGATGACGTGGTCATCCGCGGTCACTCGCTGGAGTGCCGGATCAACGCTGAAGATCCGAAGACCTTCATGCCGAGCCCGGGCACGGTCAAGCATTTCCACGCTCCAGGCGGCAACGGCGTTCGCGTCGATTCGCACCTGTACAGCGGTTATGCCGTGCCACCGAACTACGACTCGCTGATCGGCAAGCTGATCACTTACGGCGCAACCCGCGACGAAGCCATGGCACGCATGCGTAATGCCCTGGACGAAATCGTGGTCGACGGGATCAAGACCAACATCCCGCTGCACCGTGACCTGGTTCGTGACGAAGGCTTCTGCAAGGGCGGTGTGAACATTCACTACCTCGAGCACAAGCTGGCCAAACAGTCGTAAGGCTGAAGCCGCATGAAAAACCCGATCCCTGCGGATCGGGTTTTTTTATGCCTGCAACAAACCCATCAGAGCATTACCGTGGAGAACGCCTGCTGCTCGACCATTGCGGCAGATGCCCGCAGGCCGGCATCATCGACCACCGCTCCTGCGGCGTTTTCATGTAACGGCCTGCGGGTGAACCGTCTCGTAAAGTGTCGGGCACGTACCGAGAGCCCGTCCTTGGCATAGCTCGATCTGGCGATAAGCGGGTCGTACAGCCTGCCAATCTGACCAGAGGAATGCTTGAACACTCTCGAGACTCCATTGTTCAGATTCAGCACCACGCCATAGCTGTTGCCCAGGCACGACGAGTACGACCAGTAATCCCAGGTCGGCTGCAGGCCCTGTTCGCGCAACACGCGCCTGACCGGACCGCCGATGTCAGCACCCGCCGACAGCCAGTCGCCACCTACCAGCGTGGCGCGAATGTTCTGCGGTGCGCCCCCCAGACGCTCCAGCACCTGCGTGACACTTCGCTCGATCAACGGGCGAATATTGTGATCAAAATGAATGACCGCCCCCACCCTTGTCGTCGGGTTATACAGCGAGGCGATGACGCAACTCTGCGCATTCAACGAAAACAGATAGTTATCTGGCGATCCGGGACGAAAATGCGCCACCACCGCTTCGCCCTGCAGCGCGCCGCGGTTCAGCACGGGCTTGACACCTCCAGGAAAAGCATCATTCAAATCGCTCACGCGCCCAAGGTTGCGCACGTTGCCACCCGTGAGCCCGACCCTGGCGTGTGTCCACTTGCCCCCCGGAGCAAGCCGAATCGGTTGCTGATAGATGGCGGTCGGGCGACGGGCATCGACCAGGCTCAGCCCACCGAAATGCGGATTTTCCCTGACCAGGAAATACTTGCCCTTGTTGCGAATGTAATAGGCCGGTTGCGGCTGCGCAGCGCTGGGCGGACTGCGCCATGTGCCGAAAAAGACGCCTTCTTCGGTCACCCTTTGCAAACGCTCGGGCGCCTTGCTGACGGCCTGCCTGGCATGGAAGCGTACTTCCCGGATCGCCGGCAGTGCTTCCCTGCGCAGCGGAGCCACGGTGTTCAGACGCTCTGACAACAACGAGGCCGGCCGCGTGGTGTGCTTCAGACTTCTGGCCGCACCGCCCAGCCACTTGATCGCACTGCCGGCGCCGACCATAGCGAACAACGCGCCCCACGACGCCTCCAGCCAGTGGCCGAGCGCGCCATCGACGTCACCCTCCAGATGCGCAGCGACCGCCTGACCGGCGCTGACGGCGATGAACACGACATCGAGCAGCAAGGCAAACGGAGGGAACACCATGCAAAACGGTGCAGCTGCAAACATCAGCCCCTTGACCACTTGGCGTTCGATCATTTGCGCGCGGCTGGTGGTGATGTCCTGCACATCCGTGACCGCGCGCTCGATGTACGCGTTGAACTCGCTGCGCGCGTCAATCAGGCGCTGCGCTTCGTACAGCGTATCGACGCGTTGTTTTTTTGCCGCAATCGCATACAGGGTGCGCGACACGATGCTGCGCGCGGCAACCGGCGTACGCGCCATCAAGTAGTCATGCAAAGCGCCGGCGATGTCGCCGAACAGTGACTGATACGCACGCACCACAATGCCGTCGGGCGCATCAGGCGTGTACAGCCACCAGGACGGCTCGGGGTTGAACGAGGTCAGAACATAAACCCCGAGCACGACGTGATGGCGCACGGTGAACCTGAACACGCCGTCACTTTCAACCATGCTCGCGCCCGGAAAATGCGTATCCGGCGCTGGCACCTGGCTCAACAGAGAGACCTGACGGACCAGCGCTGAATACACCGCGTCGCTCAATCGCGCCTGACTTCTGGCCACGCGTAAATCACGGTCCATCTTTGACGGCAATACGTTGCGGTAGGCAAAGCGACGCGGTTCGTAGGCAGCATCACGCGGGTCGAGATATTTGCCACGGATCTCGCTGGCGTATTTTTCACCCAGCCACGCCCGGCGCAGATACAGCGCCAGATCGGCGCTGCGCACCTGGCTCAGATCCTGGCCGACCGACGATCGCACGCCTTTTTTCGGATGTTCAATGCCGGAGTTGTCATCGTAGCCGTGAATGGCCAGGTCGAGCAGCGTGGCTACCTGCTGCTTCCTGCGGTCAGCGACGCCAGGGTTGTAATCGATCAACACAGTGGCCGGATCTACCGGTTCCAGCACGTTCTTGCTGCGCATATAGGGCGTGATCGCTGCGGCAACCGTGCGCCTGGCGAAATCGACAAAAACCTCGAAACCGCCCAGCAGCTCGTTGAACACCTGCTGATGCACGATCAGTTCCTGATTGAGGCTGCTGATGCGCCGGCGAGCCTCGAGCCCGAGCGTCGTGTACCAGCGCAGCGAGTTGTCCTGCTCGACCCGCTGCAGGTTGTTTGCCAGGCCCATTTTTGCAGCGGCTTCGACGCATTCGGTGAACGGCAGGGGCGCTCGGCGAAGGTCACTCTGCATGCCCCAGAGAGCGGGGCTGGCCGCAGCGGCCAACAGATAATCCCGTGCAGGGTGATGTGCAGCCGGCGAAAGCTGCTGCAACAGATACTCACGACCGGATTCGCTCTGCGTCCAGCTCCATACTTCGCCGGTCAACGCCGCGATCGAAGGCAACCGGACCCACTCCTGACCGTCCGGCTTGTTGGGCGCGTACAGCACCAGGTTATTCACCGTTTGCTCATTCTCTGCCTGGTAGAACACCAGAAGATCGGCGCATTGCATGCCGTTGGGCAGTGTCAATGCGGCCACTTGCAACGGTTTCTTTGTGGTTTGCCCAGACCACATCTGCTCCAGATGCTTATGGTCGGAATCCGACAGATGAGCTGCGCAGCGCGCGACGAATGCGCTCTGCCTGAGCCGTACGGCAAACCAGTCGACAAGGGCCTTTTGCACTTCCGTGCGCTGGTACTGCTCGGCGAGGGCTCGCAGGTAGTCCGCCGGATAATCCTGTTCCGCCAGCATCTCGGCAACGAATGTCGGCTTCAGTGACTGGTTGCGCAAGGGCGCAGGACTGCTGATCTCCAGGACCGCTGCGAAGTCCTGCCCGATCGGCCCGCATGCCAGCAGATCACTGAGGCTGCGATTGTGGGTCGGCTCACCGACCGCCGAGCGCCATCTGAGCATCACGTCGATCCGGTCTGGTTCAACCGTCATGTCGAGCTTGAGCTGAATGTATTCGATGGCCTGCTGGCGGGCAAAGTCGCGCAACGAGCCGTAGCCCAGCAGCAGGTCATCGAGTGCTGCCTGGGCCAGTGAGGTCTGCTCCTGATAATCACGCAACAAGGCGCGATCCGGCTCCTTCAGCGCCTTCATCCATGACGGCAGTTGCGCAAAGGAATGCGCCTCGAGAATCTTTTTCTCTGCACCGGTTGCCAGGGCGGTCAATCGGTACCGACGCGTGCTGCGGGCCTGCACCCGGTCGATTTTGCTGCGCAATTGATCCAGTGTCAGGCCCGCCAGTTGGTCACGGCGCAACAGCAACTCGATGTCCTTGATATAGCGCCGCAGCTTGCGTTTGATCAGGCGATCGAACAACGCCTCCCGCCCTTTTGTCGCCCAATGTTCTCGCAGGTATTTCTTGTACTGGTCGAGAAAGTGCAACGAAACGCTATCCACCGTCCGGATCACATGCTCATGACGGCTGGACGGCAAACCGGGATCGGCGCCCCCAGGCCAGCGAAATGGCGCGTCCTGGAGCGCCAGGAACATGACTGGCCGGCCGTCGATAAGCTTTTGCAGAATGGCGTCAAGCAGGGCAACCACAAAGCCCGGGGCGAAATGGCCGTCCGGGTAATGCCTGCGCAGTTCAGTCAATGCGAAATGCTCCAGCGCCTCGAGCAACGTCATCTGGCTGTTCAAGCGCTTGTCGATCATCACCTGCCAGCGCGTGATGCGCAGGAGGATCTCCTGCACCGACCCCGTAGACGCAGCGGCTATCGGTGGTTTTTCTTCTACAGTCCCTTGTTGATCCGCCATGTCGTCCAGCCTTTTGTCGCGTAGAGATGAGCGCTCACTCTATTTGCCGACAAAAGTGCTCAGGCCATACATATGTATATCGCGGCCGCGAATGTGTAACAGCCAAGCGGTGTGTCCACTTTGCCGGCGACCTGGCGTAAACTGCGCGCTTTTGCAGCTTCGGGCTGCCCCACAGATTTTCAAAGGTGCCCGCCATGCCTTGGCTGCAAGTCCGTCTCGCCATCACCCCGGAACAAGCCGAAACCTACGAGGACGCATTCCTCGAAGTCGGCGCCGTGTCGGTGACTTTCATGGACGCCGAAGACCAGCCGATCTTCGAACCGGAACTCAACACCACGCCGCTGTGGTCGCACACCCACTTGCTGGCGCTGTTCGAAGGCGGTACCGAACCGGAACCGGTGCTGGCCCATCTGGAATTGCTGACCGGCAGCCCGTTGCCCGAACATCACAGCGAAGTGATCGAAGATCAGGACTGGGAACGCAGCTGGATGGACGGCTTCGAGCCGATGCGTTTCGGCCAGCGCCTGTGGATCGTGCCGAGCTGGCACGCCGCACCCGAGCCTGACGCAGTCAATCTGCTGCTGGACCCGGGCCTGGCGTTCGGCACCGGCACCCACCCGACCACCGCACTGTGCCTGGAATGGCTCGACGGCCAGGATCTGAAAGACTGCCACGTGCTCGATTTCGGCTGTGGCTCGGGAATTCTGGCGATTGCCGCCCTGCTGCTCGGCGCCAAGGAAGCCGTGGGCACCGACATCGACGTGCAAGCGCTGGAAGCCTCGCGCGACAACGCCGGGCGCAACAACATTGCCGATGAGCTGCTCCCGCTGTACCTGCCCGAGGATCTGCCGCAGGTTCCGGCCGACGTGCTGGTGGCCAATATTCTCGCCGGCCCGCTGGTGTCGCTGGCGCCGCAGCTGTCCAGCCTGGTCAAGAGCGGTGGGCGTTTGGCGCTGTCGGGCATTCTCGCCGAGCAGGGCGAAGAAGTAGCGGCAGCTTATGCGCAGGACTTCGAGCTCGACCCGATCGCCAATCGCGATGGCTGGGTGCGCATCACCGGGCGTCGGCGCTAAAATGACCGCTTGCCTGAACCGGATCGCCGCATGACCGACAGTTTCGTCACCCAATGCCCGCATTGCCAGACCAGTTTCCGCGTCAACCATGCTCAGTTGAGCGTGGCGCGCGGCGTGGTTCGTTGCGGCTCCTGCCTGCAAGTGTTCAATGCCGCCAAGCAGCTGCTCGAGCAACATTCTGGCAAGGACACGGTGACGCCGGTCGCACCAGCGCTGCCTGAAACGCCCGCGCCTGTCAGCGATTCTGCGGTCGTCGAACAGATCCCCGCACCGCGTGCCATCAGCCAGAAGCAATGGAGCGCGTCGGAACTGGATCTGGACAGCCTCGATCTGGACGAAGAACTCGCCCGCCTCGAACAGCGTGAAATCCAGCCGGCCGCCGAATTCGGCCGTACCCGCGAAGAATCCTTGAGCGCCCGGCGCGACAGCTCGGAACCGGACGAAGGCACATGGCCCGACAGCCTGTTCAGCGAGCCTGCCGATGAGCGCAGCGCAGCGCCGGATGTCGAACCAGATATAGACGGCGTCGAAACCCTCGAACCCGAGCGCACCGAACCCTCGTTATCACTGGAACCGGTGGATCTGGATGACGAGCCGCCGATCCCGCAACTGCGCCTGCACGATCCGATTGACCCGGCCGCCCGCCGCGAACGCTTCTCGGCCAGCGACGACAGCGATGACGACGATCTGCCATTGATCACTTCGCCGCGCAAAAAACGCGAACGGGCCGAGCCCGGCGTGCGCGCCGAGGTCCTGCAGGATCTGACCGACGACCCGCTGCAACTGGACTGGCAGCAACGCCGCTCGCCCTGGGGCCGGCGCCTGCTCTGGCTGGTGCTGGTGGTATTGGCCGCCGCCGGCCTTGCCGCTCAGTACGTTGCCTATCACTTCGAGGAACTGGCGCGGCAGGATCAATACCGACCGTGGTTCCAGCAGATCTGCCCGCAGATCGGCTGCACCGTGCCGTCCAAGGTCGATATCGGCAAAATCAAGAGCAGCAACCTGGTGGTGCGCAGCCATCCCGAGTTCAGCGGGGCACTGGTGGTCGATGCGATCATTTACAACCGAGCGACGTTTTCCCAGCCGTTCCCCTTGCTCGAACTGCGCTTCGCCGACCTCAACGGTCATTTGATCGCCAGTCGTCGCTTCAAAGCCGGCGAGTACCTGAGCGGCGATCTCGAGGGCCTCGCGGAAATGCCGCCGCAGACGCCGATCCACATCGCCCTGGATATTCTCGATCCGGGGCCGAAAGCGGTGAATTACAGCCTGAACTTCCACTCACCGGAATGAACCGCTTCAGCGTTTCCCGATTGACGGCATTTTTCTGACTGATCGCAGCCGACCAAACCGTTGGCGATAACAGAATAACTGTTCAGATTTTGTTCAATTCAGCCTTTAACCAGTCATCGAGAGCGGGTATCATGCCCACCCTTTTTCGAACTCTCATGATCCGGCCCCACTTCAGGGAAGTCCTATGTCGGCGGTACGCATCGGCCCATATACATTGCAGAACGGTTTGATTCTCGCCCCGATGGCGGGCGTCACCGACCAGCCCTTTCGTCAGCTGTGCAAGCGTCTGGGCGCAGGGCTTGTAGTCTCGGAAATGGTCACCAGCGACATGAGCCTGTGGAATACCCGCAAGTCGCGCATGCGCATGATCCACGAAGGCGATCCCGAGCCGCGCTCGGTGCAGATCGCCGGTGGCGACGCGCAGATGCTGGCCGATGCGGCACGGGCCAACGTCGAGTTGGGCGCACAGATTATCGATATCAACATGGGTTGCCCGGCAAAGAAGGTCTGCAACAAGGCCGCCGGCTCCGCGTTGCTGAAAGACGAAGCACTGGTGACCGAGATCCTGCAGGCCGTAGTGGCCGCGGTTGATGTGCCGGTCACCCTGAAGATCCGCACCGGCTGGGATCGCGAGAACAAGAACGGTCTGAACGTGGCGAAGATCGCCGAACAGGCCGGGATCACAGCGCTGGCCGTACATGGCCGTACGCGCGCCGATCTGTACACAGGGGAAGCCGAGTACGACACGATTGCCGCGATCAAGCAGGCGGTGTCGATCCCGGTGTTTGCCAATGGCGATATCGATTCGCCGGAAAAGGCCCGATACGTGCTTGATGCCACCGGTGCCGATGGCCTGCTGATAGGCCGGGCCGCTCAAGGGCGGCCATGGATTTTTCGCGAGATCGATCACTTCCTGCGCACCGGCGAGAAATTGCCCGCGCCGGAACTGAGCGAAGTGGAACGCATCCTGCTGGAGCATCTGGCTGCCCTTCACGCCTTCTATGGCGACGTGATGGGCGTGCGCATTGCCCGCAAGCATGTGGGCTGGTATCTCGCAACCTTGCCGGGCGCCAGGGAGTTTCGCGCCCGTTTCAATCGTTTGGATGGTACGGAAACACAATGCGCCGACGTTCGGGAGTTCTTCGCCGAGCGTTACAAGAGCCTGACAGGGGACGAAGAAGGGGTGGCCGCATGACGATGATGACCGAGACTTTAGTGAGTGGAACAACACCCGTGAGCGACAACGTGAATTTGAAACAGCACCTCAACACGCCGAGCGAAGAAGGCCAGACCCTTCGCGGGAGTGTCGAGAAGGCGCTGCACAATTATTTCGCCCACCTTGAGGGCGCGTCCGTCACGGATGTGTACAACCTGGTGCTGTCCGAAGTCGAGGCGCCCCTGCTCGAAAGCGTGATGAACTACGTCAAGGGCAACCAGACCAAGGCCAGTGAGCTGCTGGGACTGAACCGCGGCACGCTGCGCAAGAAACTCAAGCAGTACGATCTGCTGTAAGCATTCAATCAAACCAGAAAGGCGCCCGCGTAAAAAACGGTCGCCTTTTTTGCTGACTTCCTTTGCTTTTGATGGAAATTGAGATGACCGACCAGACTACCCGCCTGCCGATCCGCCGCGCCTTGATCAGCGTTTCCGACAAGACCGGGATCCTCGAATTCGCCAAGGAGCTCGAAGCTCTGGGCGTCGAGATCCTCTCCACCGGCGGAACGTTCAAGCTGCTGCGTGACAACGGCGTTGCCGCAGTGGAAGTCGCGGATTACACCGGTTTCGCCGAGATGATGGACGGTCGGGTGAAAACCCTGCACCCGAAAATCCACGGCGGCATCCTCGGTCGTCGCGGTACTGACGACGCGATCATGAACGAGCACGGCATCAAGCCGATCGATCTGGTAGCGGTCAACCTGTACCCGTTCGAAGCGACCATCAACAAGCCAGGCTGCGACCTGCCGACCGCCATCGAGAACATCGACATCGGCGGGCCGACCATGGTCCGTTCGGCAGCGAAAAACCATAAAGACGTGGCCATCGTGGTGAATGCCAGCGATTACGCCAACGTCCTGGAAAACCTCAAGGCCGGCGGCCTGACCTACGCTCAGCGTTTTGACCTTATGCTCAAGGCCTTCGAACACACCGCCGCCTACGACGGCATGATCGCCAACTACATGGGCACCGTGAACCAGGCCGCTGAAACCTTGAGCACTGAAGGTCGCAGCGAATTCCCGCGCACCTTCAACAGCCAGTTCATCAAGGCTCAGGAAATGCGCTACGGCGAGAACCCGCACCAGAGCGCGGCGTTCTACGTGGAAGCCAAGCCTGCCGAAGTCGGCATCGCCACCGCGACCCAGCTGCAAGGCAAAGAACTGTCGTACAACAATGTCGCCGACACCGACGCGGCGCTGGAATGCGTGAAGAGCTTCGTCAAGCCAGCCTGCGTGATCGTCAAGCACGCCAACCCGTGCGGCGTGGCGGTCAGCCCGGACGCTGAAGGCGGCATCCGTCAGGCTTACGAACTGGCCTACGCCACCGACACCGAGTCGGCGTTCGGCGGCATCATCGCCTTCAACCGTGAACTGGATGCCGAGACCGCCAAAGCGATCGTCGAGCGCCAGTTCGTTGAAGTGATCATCGCCCCATCGGTCAGCGAAGAAGCCCGCGCCATCGTGGCCGCGAAAGCCAACGTACGCCTGCTGGCCTGCGGCGAGTGGTCGGCTGACCGCGCCGCTGCCTGGGACTACAAACGCGTCAACGGTGGCCTGCTGGTGCAGAGCCGCGATATCGGCATGATCAGCGCCGACGACCTGAAAGTGGTGACCAAACGCGCGCCGACCGAACAGGAAATCCACGACCTGATCTTCGCCTGGAAAGTCGCCAAGTACGTCAAATCCAACGCCATCGTCTACGCCAAGAATCGCCAGACCATCGGTGTCGGCGCCGGCCAGATGAGCCGCGTCAACTCGGCCCGCATCGCCGCGATCAAGGCTGAGCACGCCGGTTTGCAGGTCGCCGGTTCGGTCATGGCGTCCGACGCATTCTTCCCGTTCCGCGACGGCCTCGACAACGCGGCCAAGGTTGGCATCACTGCGGTGATCCAGCCGGGCGGTTCGATGCGTGACAACGAAGTGATTGCTGCTGCTGATGAAGCCGGCATCGCGATGGTATTCACCGGCATGCGCCACTTCCGTCACTGATTATTTTGCTTGATCGTACCCCTCTGCGTGGGCACGCAGCCCGGGACGCTCCGCGTCCCTCGGACGCGGAGCGTCCGTAGAGGCATTCCCACGCGGAGCGTGGGAACGATCAGCCCCCACAGAATTAGCGTCATTCGAGGTTTTTGAAATGAATGTTTTGATCATTGGCAGCGGTGGCCGTGAACACGCTCTGGCCTGGAAAGTGGCTCAGGATCCGCGTGTGCAGAAGGTTTTCGTTGCACCGGGCAACGCTGGCACCGCTATTGAAGCCAAGTGCGAGAACGTCGCCATCGACGTGCTGGCGCTGGAGCAACTGGCTGACTTCGCCGAGAAAAACGTTTCCCTGACCATCGTCGGCCCGGAAGTGCCGCTGGTGGCTGGCGTGGTCGATCTGTTCCGCTCCCGTGGCCTGGACTGCTTCGGTCCGACCGCCGGTGCTGCGCAACTGGAAGGCTCGAAAGCCTTCACCAAGGATTTCCTCGCGCGCCATAAGATCCCGACCGCCGATTACCAGAACTTCACCGAGATCGAGCCAGCCCTGGCTTATCTGCGTGAGAAAGGCGCGCCGATCGTGATCAAGGCCGATGGCCTGGCTGCCGGCAAAGGCGTGATCGTCGCCATGACCCTGGCCGAAGCCGAAGACGCCGTGCGTGACATGCTCGCCGGCAACTCGTTTGGCGACGCCGGTTCGCGTGTGGTGATCGAAGAATTCCTCGACGGCGAAGAAGCCTCGTTCATCGTCATGGTCGACGGCAAGAACGTGCTGCCGATGGCCACCAGCCAGGACCACAAACGCGTCGGCGACGGCGACAGCGGCCCGAACACCGGTGGCATGGGTGCCTACTCCCCTGCCCCGGTGGTCACCGCCGACGTGCATCAGCGCGTGATGGATCAGGTGATCTGGCCGACCGTGCGCGGCATGGCCGACGAAGGCAACGTCTACACTGGTTTCCTCTATGCCGGTCTGATGATCGACAAGGCCGGTAATCCGAAGGTTATCGAGTTCAACTGCCGCTTCGGCGATCCGGAAACCCAACCGGTGATGCTGCGTCTGCAATCGAGCCTGGTGCTGCTGGTTGAAGCCGCATTGGCGCAAGCGCTGGACAAGATCGAAGCACAGTGGGATCCGCGTCCGAGCGTTGGCATCGTGCTGGCTGCTGGCGGCTACCCGGGCGACTACGCCAAAGGCGCAGCGATCAACGGTCTGGACGCGGCGGCCGCTCTGGAAGGCAAAGTCTTCCACGCCGGCACCGCGCTGAAAGACGGACAGGTCGTTACTGCCGGTGGTCGTGTACTGTGTGCCACTGCCATGGGCGCCACCGTCGGCGAAGCTCAGCAGCAGGCCTACAAACTGGCCGCTGCCATCGACTGGGAAGGCTGCTTCTACCGCAAGGACATCGGCTACCGCGCCATTGCCCGTGAACGCGGCGAAACCCAGGAGTAAGCGATCCATCAGGCCCGGCGCGGGATGCCATTCCTCGCCGGGCTGTTCGGTCGTCGCGCATCGTTATATTCTGGCATCAACCTACGAAGGGATTTCGCCGTGCGCTGGCTCAGGATTGCCATAAGCTTCACCGTCACGCTGATGACCTTGCTCTGCATGCTCCCGGCCCAGGCCGCGCAAGGCAGTGGCTGGTCGGTATTGCTTGACGATCAGGGCATCCTGCAACTGAGCGACATCCGCTCCGCTCGCTACACCAATCAATTCAGTCCCATCGAGCTCGACCGCCTGACCGCGGCCGAACCCGACGGCGCCCTGTGGCTGCGCTTCAAACTGGCGCCGGGCAAGCACGAACAAGTGCTGCGCATCTTTGCCCCCGACCTGTCCCAACTCAATCTCTACGTGCTCGACGGCGACCGGCTGATCGAGCAACGCAATACCGGCAACGAACGGCCCCAGGCCGAACATCCGTTGCCGAGCAGCGATTTCATGCTGCCGCTGCCCCAGGCTGACAAGCCGCTGGACGTCTACGTACGCATGGTTTCGGGCCATCAGCTGCGCCCGCACATCACTCTGCAAGCGGCAATCGAAGGCGCCGCCGATCAGAAGCAGACGCTGATTTTCGGCCTGCTGTTCGGCTGCCTCGCCATGCTCCTGCTGCACAACCTGGTGCGCTACGCCTACTCGCGCTCGCGCAGCAGTCTGTGGCTGGCGATCTGTGAGGGCCTGCTGGGGCTGAGCCTGTTCCTGTTGCTCAACCTTGCCGGTCCGTGGCTGCCGAACTGGCAAGCCATTCAGACGCCGGGCGCTTATCTGGCATTGCTGCTGACGGCTCCAGCCGGGTTGATGTTCGCCCTGCGCTTCTTTGCGCCACTGGGCCAGCACGCGCTGAACAAACTGCTGTGGGGCGACATTCTGTTGATCGTCACGTGCAGCCTGTTGCTGCTGTTCGTCAACACCTTGCCGCTGAACATCATCACCTACGCCCTGGTCGCACTGGCCGGCCTGAGCATGTTGCTGGTGGGCTTCTATCACTGGCAAAAAGGCTATCGCCCGGCGCGTCTGTTCGTCGCCGCCATGGTCGTGTTCAACATCGGCACGCTGGTTATCCTGCCGGCGCTGCTCGGCCTGACGCTGGTCACGCCGCAAGGCCTGATCATGACGCTGATGGTGTTCATCTGCATCAGCGGCCTGCTGATGAGCATTGCCTTGGGCGAGCGACAGCGCAGCATCACCGAAAGCCGTTTCAGCATCAGCCGCGACCTGGCGGCAAGCAACGCCGAAATCAACGCCAAAGCCGAATTCCTCGCCAAGATCAGCCACGAAATCCGCACACCGATGAACGGTGTACTGGGCATGACCGAGCTGCTGCTGGGCACGCCGCTGTCGGTCAAGCAACGCGATTACGTGCAAACCATCCACAGCGCCGGCAACGAACTGCTGACGCTGATCAACGAGATCCTCGACATCTCCAAGCTCGAATCCGGGCAGATCGAACTCGATGACGTGCAGTTCGACCTCAACGCCTTGATAGATGATTGCCTGAGCATCTACCGGGCCAAGGCCGAGCAACAGAACGTCGAGCTGATCAGCTTCATCCAGCCGCAAGTGCCACGGGTAATCAGCGGCGATCCGACGCGCCTGCGCCAGACCTTGCTGAGCCTGCTGGAAAACGCCCTGAAGAAAACCGAAGAAGGCGAGGTGCTGATCGTCGTTGCATTGGACGAGCGCAGCAGCAAACCGCGCCTGCGCATTGCTGTGCAGGACAGCGGCGTGCCGATGGAGCCGGAAGAGC
The DNA here is from genome assembly GCF_004307525.1 of Pseudomonas sp. Sample_21. Taxonomy (NCBI): domain Bacteria; kingdom Pseudomonadati; phylum Pseudomonadota; class Gammaproteobacteria; order Pseudomonadales; family Pseudomonadaceae; genus Pseudomonas; species Pseudomonas sp. Sample_21. The sequence goes on from NZ_RCNZ01000030.1 coordinate 37,299, forward strand.
GCGAAGCACTGTTGCACGCCGAATTGCACAGCAAGCACTTCCTCTCGGCCAATCGCCTGGGCGGCAATCTCGGCCTGGTGATTGCGCGCCAACTGATTCGTCTGATGCAAGGCGAGTTCGGCATCAAGAGCGGCGCCACCCAGGGCAGCACCTTGTGGCTGACCTTGCCGCTGGACCCGGATCGCCTCGAACATCCGACGTCCGATCTGGACAGCCCGCTGCAGGGCGCACGGGTGCTGGTAGTCGACGATAACGACACCTGCCGCAAAGTGCTGGTACAGCAATGCAGCGCCTGGGGCCTGAATGTCAGCGCCGTGCCGTCGGGCAAGGAAGCGCTGGCGCTGCTGCGCACCAAGGCGCACCTGCGCGATTACTTCGACGTGGTCCTGCTCGACCAGAACATGCCCGGCATGACCGGCATGCAACTGGCAGCGAAGATCAAGGAAGACCCGAGCCTGAACCACGACATTCTGCTGATCATGCTCACCGGCATCAGCAACGCGCCGAGCAAGATCATTGCGCGCAATTCGGGGATCAAACGGATTCTGGCCAAACCGGTGGCCGGTTATACGCTCAAGACCACGCTGGCGGACGAACTCAATCAGCGCAACAAGGGCCAGGTGGTGTTCCAGCCGCAAGTCGTTACGGCGGCCACAGCGGCCAAGGTGCCGAGCGACTTCCGCATCCTCGTCGCCGAAGACAACACCATTTCCACCAAAGTGATCCGTGGCATGCTCGGCAAGCTCAATCTGCAACCGGACACCGCGAGCAATGGCGAAGAAGCGCTGCAAGCGATGAAGGCCCAGCGTTACGACCTGGTGCTGATGGACTGCGAAATGCCGATCCTCGATGGCTTCTCCGCGACGCAGCAACTGCGCGCCTGGGAAGTCAGCAATCAGCGCATCCGCACACCGATCGTCGCCCTCACCGCGCACATTCTCGCCGAACATAAAGAACGCGCCCGCCAGGCCGGCATGGACGGGCACATGTCCAAACCGGTGGAGCTGTCGCAACTGCGTGAACTGATCGAGCATTGGGTCGCCGAACGCGATCAGCAGAACCGGGCCACGACCCAGCCGTCGTAAACCGACAGATTGTCCGGTGCCTGATAGACTCCCCCCGACTCCATCGCCAGTGAGCTTGCATCATGCTCCATGTGTTGTTCAGCGTTTATCTGAAGATGCTGGTGCTCTACAGCCCGTTCTTCGTGTTGTCCTGCTTTATCAGCCTGACCCGTGGCTATTCGCGCAAGGAACAGCGGCGTCTGGCGTGGAAGGTCGCCCTCGCCACACTGATTTCCAGTGTGCTGCTGTATTTGTTCGGGCGGGTGATTTTCGATGTCTTCGGCATCACCGTGGACGCCTTCCGCATCGGTGCCGGCAGCGTGTTGTTCATTTCGGCGCTGGGCATGGCCCAGGGCAAACCGGCGGTGCAGGCCGACAATGTGCAGCAGGACGTGACCATCGTGCCGCTGACCATTCCGCTGACGGTCGGCCCCGGCACGATCGGCGCCTTGCTGGTGATGGGCGTCAGCCAGCCGCACTGGGACGACAAGCTCACCGCAATCATGAGTATCGCCCTGGCCAGTTTTACTGTCGGAGTGGTGCTGTATCTGTCCAATCGCATCGAGCGGATTCTCGGCGATCAGGGCTTGCAGATTGTCAGCCGCTTGATGGGATTGTTTGTTTGCGCACTGGCGGCGCAAATCATCTTTACCGGTGTGAAAGGCTATCTGGTGCCTTGAGTGTTGTTGCCGCGCAACCGCCACAACAAACGCCGCGTACGGTCACCGTTCGCGGCGTTTTGTTGTGCATGGCGGCCTCAGCGCAGCGCTGCGATCACCGCTGTCAGGCTGACCGTTGCCTCGACACCGCACGCAGTGGCGAAGGCTTGCAGCCCTTGAGCCAGCGTCAAGGTATGTGGCCGCCCGGCGATGGGCAGCATCAGTAGCAGTGGGCGTTGTCCATCGAAATTGCGCACGATCAGACTGTGTCCGGAGTCCGGATCGGTCAGCACCACATCGCCATCGACCCGTGACATCCACCAATGCTCGCACTCGTCCAGATCCAGATCCAGCAGGCAAGGTTCTGCCGTTTCAGCATCCGAAGCCTGTCGCCCATCGACCACGATGCAGTCCAGGCGCTGGAAGGACGCTTGCGACAGCCGATAACCCGAGGTCTGCGCACCGTAAGCCAGCAGCAGCCTGGCGACGCCTTCGGGCAGCAATGGCTCGATCTCTGTCATGTCATCACCCACCTCGAGCGCCAGGACTTCGGCGTCGCGCTGGGCATAACTGCCGGGCAGCCAGACGCCGTCGTTCGGGCCGGCGCTGAAAATCAACTGGTCGACCGGGTCGAACAGCATCGGCTGCTTCGACCCGCGCGTACCGAGAAATGCCGACCACTGCCCGTCGCTGCGCCCGGCCAGATCGAACAGCCGATCAAGTTGCGGCAGGTAATACAGATAGCGTCCGGTTGCACTTGCCACTTGTATGACAGGCGCGTGGGCATGCCCGTGCAACAATGCTCGCAGGCGTGCACGTAACTGTTCATCGCTCTGCCCCGGCACATGAGACCAGCGATTTTCCACGCCAACGATCATTGCCGGCTGCTTATCCAGCAATTGCAGATGCACCCCGTCGAGGGTCTGCGCGACCAGCCTTTCACCCTGGCGTCGCACCTCAGCAAAAGTCCATGACGTCCAGACCTTTTCAGGCCTGCCGAGCGCCTGCGATTTCAGCAAGCGATGGTCCTCGGCAAACACTCCCCGCAGTGCTTTGGTCGCCATCAGCGGCTGGCGATAAAGTTGTCCGGTGTTGATTTCAAGCAACCAGACCGCGCTGTTATCCGGGGTCAGACCGAGCAGCGCCAGCTCCTTGCCCTGACCGATATCGGCCACAGCGATTCTGCCATCGACACACCATGCCGCCAGGAAAGCCTGACCTGCCACATCACGTAAACCGAAGATCGGCAACGGCAGCAACGGCGCTTTCGTGGCCAGCGCGGGCAATGCGCTCAACCAATCGGGATGTCGCTGCAGCCAACGCGGCCCGACACCGGCGAACCGCAGAATCGACGGCTTATCGGCCTGATCGAGCCACGCCTCATCGCTTCTGTGGGCAAGGGAAGGTACCCCGTACTGAAACACAATCGCGTCGTCGATCGCTGCCGCTGCCGGCACGTCGACGATATCGATTTCGAACAGTCGGCCGTCGTCCTTGGTGGCGATGAAACGCTGATTGGTCTGAGTGACCTCCACCACATCGTGTTCGATCACCACATTCTGCCAATGACCGGCACGGGGTTCGATGCCGCGGCTGATCGTCCGCTCCTGCGGGCTATAGAACAGCACCGCGTTGTTTTCCGCGCTGGACGGCACCAGCATCAACAAGTCCTCGGGCCAGGACCGGTCCTGCCCGGCCTGAATGCACTTGCCCGTCGCCTTGTTCAGCCAGGCCCGGTCGCGCCGACGCAACCCGGCATAGCCTTCCACGACAATGAACGGAGCATAAGACCAGCCGCTGCTGCTGGCGGCCGTATCTGGCGATTCGCGCCTGAACGGGGCATCGATTTGTCGAAGCGCTTCGCGCGGTTCGAAGCGATAATCCTCTGCCGCGAAAGTGATCTTGCAAGCCGTCAGCTCCACATCCCGACCGGTGATCCGATACTCGATGGTGGTGGTGCCATGCAACGCTTCTGCCGTCAGCTTCTGCGCAATCCGCAGCGCACCATCGGCTTGTTGTTGGCAGCCTGTGATGGTCGAACCTGTACGCGGATTTTTCAGTCGGTAGCGATGCTGGACAGTACCGGTCAGCACATCGACCCGCCACAGCGATGGATGATCGGGATGGTAGAACCACGCATGGCGGGCGCTGACGCCTGCCAGAACCACGCCCTCGTTGACCTCCTGCGGCAGGTTACGTGCGAACAGCACCCGGTCCCGCGCAGTGTCGTAATAGCCGGTGGTCACCAGTGGTTGGCCCGGCGAATTGAACGGCACTCTGAAGTTACGTAACGGCAAATACGCTGCGGTCAATTGCCCGCTGGTGACCTGAGCGCGCAGATAGCGCAGAACCGGCGCCGGGATGCCGCTGGCTGTCATGTCGGCGCTGCGCAGCTGATCCGCAGCTTCGTTTTCGTAGTCGAGAACAACACCGATCAGATGCAGGCTGAGGCCTGTCCAGTCGATCCGGAACAGCCCCTCGGCCAGCTCGATGACACCGTCGAAACGATTCAACATCACGCCATCGACCAGCATGTCAGGTGCGCTGTCGATGCTGTCCCGTGGCTTTTCCCGAAAGCTGACCTGTTCCACCCGGGCCCAGGACGCTTGCACCGTCCATGTCACCCGTTCCCAGCCCTGCGCTTGTTCGAAACTCACCGCCAGCAGGCCTGGCACCAATCGAATCCGGTATTGCCCCTGCGGCGCGGTGATCCGGTAGGCAATCTTCTCGCGCCACTCTGGTGGCAGGTCCGGAACCACCAGTTGGCTGACCTCAGCGCTCAACTGCACCTTGATCGTCGTGGCCATGAAGACCGGATGCAGCTTGTAAAGGATGTGTGGCGCAAACGGCGTGCTGAACAGGTAAAACACCCGGTTACCGAGCGCGTCATATTCCAGCTGATGTGCCAGACGGTCATGCAACCGCGGATAGCGGGTCGTGGAAAAAGGCACGGCCCCGGCGCTGCCGAGCTGATATTCGTAGCCGTAGTAACAGACGGGTGAACAGGGCAGCACCAGCGCCTCGGGCAAGGTCCCCCAGACGCTGCCGACAGCAGGCCGTTGAAAGGCTCTGGGGATGTTGATCGCGGCATGTCGCCTGGCTGGATCATCGTCGTACTGCGGCAGCTCCAGCGCACTGCCCTTGCAGGGGTAAAACTTCTGCCCCTCGAACGCCACCCTTCTGCTGTGCAGATCCACCTCGGTAATCACGGCCAGAGCGGGGAACTGCAAGACCGCGCCAGCGCGTTCGTAAGATTGCTGATAAGCGTCGTGAATCTGCGAGAGGTGCTCGCCGATGGCCGCAGCCTTGTCCATGATCTGCCCGAGATTGCTGGCAATCGCGGTCACCCCGATACCCACGCCCAGTAGCGGCACGGCCAGCGCTGCGGCGAACGCGCCCACCGTTCCGCCCGCTGCCAGGGCGACAAGATCCAGACCCAGCGCCGCCGTGTTGAACGCCAGGGACGTGGAGAACCGCGCTCGCTGCTCATGATTCTCTGCCTGCGTCAGGTTGTAGATGTCGAAGCCGATATTGGCCACGGAAAATGCCACACCAACGCCCGTGGCGGCCTGTCCTGCCAGGCGTGCGGCGAATGAGCCCTGCTGCAACGCCCGCTCGGCCGCTGCTGCCTGACGCACCAGTTGGACGATCTGCACAGCATCGCTGGCGACACCAAAGCCCAGCTGTGCATAACTGACGTACACCTGGATCTGCAGAGCAACGGTCAACGCCGGCACGGTATCGCCAGCGCGGTAATCGCGCTGGCGCATCTCACTGATCAGCGTCTGGATCGCAAAGGCAAAACTCAGCCGGCTGCCCCCGTCGTGGTCAGCCGTCTGCCCGGGCCTGGCCGCACCGCCCTGCACGAGTCGTTCGACGTATTGCCTGATTTTCTGAAAGCGCGAATCGCGGGTGATCACCGTCAGGGTGTTTTGCGCATTGCGCGGATCGATCAGGGTAATGCTGTGGCCGCCGTCGGCTTTGTTGCCGAGGGTATCGAGCAACGGCACGTAATCACGCGCCACCTTGTGCTCAAGGCGCAAGCGCTCGGTCGCCTGCTCGAACTCGCTGGCCCAGTAGCGTGCATCCAGTTGCGCGAGACTGGCGCCCAGTCGAGCGTTTTCGCCCAGAGATCGGGTGCGGGCCAACGCTTGCTTGTGCCAGATCGACGCTCCCTGCGGATCGGCCAGTGCAACGTTGTGCAGAAAACTGTCTACGCGCAGATCCGATGACAGCCTGCGTTTGGCGATCGCCGAGGTGTCCAGTTCGATCACGTTGAATGGCGCATTGGCCGCTTCGCCCAGACCATAAAGCTTCGCCAGCGCGTTATCGTCTGCGCTCAGATAATGCTCTACGCCACGCTGCAACTGCGCACCATCGGCAAACCCATAGAGAGCAAAGTTGGGGTCGTAGAAGCGATAGGCCGCGTGCTCACCGGTTCGCACTTTGGCCAGCAGCAGGGCGTGGTCGCCGGTGTCGAGCAGCAGCACCGCAGGTGCCGCACTGGCGTCAAGCGCGGCGATGATGCTGTCCATGCGCTGCACGCCGCGAGCGCTGCCGACCTCGCCGGTGGGCAAGGCGCGCAGTTCGTCCAGCGCACTGCGCAACGCCCGCGAGCCAAGTTCGTCAGGACTCGCGCTGGCGCTGGCGACATGCCCGACCAACGCCCGCTCCGCCGGCTCGCCAGCTGCAACGGCGGCGCCCATCAGCAGCACCAGCGGATAACAGCGACGCCCCGGGTCGCCTGCGTTGTGCTGCAACAGATCCTGCGGCAACTGCTTGACCGACACCGCGCCAGCCTTGAAAAAGACGTCACGCACCTGGCCGCTGCGCTGCAAGATCTGCGTGCGGAACTCCTGCCGGGCGCTGCGCTTGATCTGGCCGATACGCTCGCCCCACTGGCGCAGCGTCAGCGGCTCGGACATGGCTTGCACCTTGAGTTCGCGGGTCGTCGATGTGGCCGTCGGCAGACCGCGTTCCAGCCCGTTCTCGAACGCCGCCGAGCGGCGCTGGCGCACGGCTTTTTCAATCGCATCGTAGCGCGCGAAAGTGCCGTCGCGGTCGGTGGCGATGGCTAGGTCGCGCACCTGTTGCCAGGTATCGGCGAACCCGCCATCGTCCACGCTCGTCGCGCCGAAAATGCCGCCGAGCACGACCCGCATTGTGGGGCTCAGTTGCTCCAGCGGCAGCGTTCCGTGGGCGATGCGGCTGAACAGTTCGTTGAGATGGCTGACGGAATCCGCGCCACGGGAGGTCGGCACCACGACAGGTCCTTGCGCCAGCACCTGTTGGCGGGTGTCGAAGTCAATCACCACGGCTTGATCGAAGGTAACCTCCCCGCTCAACTTGTCTCGCATCGCTCGAATGAATGGCTCGCCGAGATCATCCATCAAACGTTGCAGCACCGCAGTCAACAGCACCGGTTTGCCTTCGACAACGGGCCAGCCGCGCTCGAAGGTCAGGCTTCGATCGCTGAGCAGGTCGGACAAGCGTCCGGCATAACGGGATTTGAGCTTGCCCTCGGCCCACCGGGCGTGTTCCATCTCCAGCCAGTCTTTTTCCGTGCCCCTGACGATCCAGCCGGAAATGGTTTCCTCTTCGGTATTGACGTTATAGCCCTCGCGCAGACGCTGTTGCGCCAGCACCTGACGAGTGAAAAACGGATCGCAATTGGCTTCGACATATTCATGCAATCCGGCGAGGGCCGCGCCGGGGCCGGTGAGCGTTACCGTTCCCCCCGCGTCATTACGAATGCCGTCCTGGTAATAGGTGACAACCGCTTTGAGCAATTGGTAGGCATAAGCTTCATTCCAGTTGGTGAAGTTCGACCTGACCAACATCTCTTCGATGACTGCCGCAGCGACCGTGGTCAAGGTTTCACTGTCGGCCCACCCGGATCCCGAGTTGGCCATGCGTCTTTCCACTTCCGCGAGCACGTCGTAATTAAGCCGAATGACTTGCATGATCGACAACGTCATGCCGCTGCCCGGCTGGGCGATGAAGTGTGCATTCATTTCTTCGTCGATTTGCAGCCCCATGCGAAAGCCGTTCTCGCCGGCCTCCACGGTTTGCGGCGGCACGAACAGTTCAAGCGGGTCCGGTTTGCTGCGAGCAAAATCCTCGAGAAGTTGTTTATGTTGTTCTGGGAGACTGCCGGTTCTGTCGGGGTAATGCTGCGGATCGCGTCCAGGCATCAACTGCGGGTTGTTGTTCAACAGAAGTTGCAGAACACCGATCTTTTGCGTCTGACTGTAATCGCTGATATCGACACCGCCCAACTTATCGAGCAGTGGCGGCAGATAATCCATGTCGGTATAACGCCCGCCTTCACGAAGTTCCGCCTGCAAGCGCACTACATCGCTCGCCGCAGCGAAATTGCCACGCATCGACACTTCGCGACGGTAGACGTCCGCCAGCAAGTCATCGGCAAAAGCGTGAGATACATCGCGTAATTGCAGATCCGCACCAACCATCGCCAGATGGCTGTCGAGGCAGCGCTGACGAAAAGCCTGCAGCGTCGCGCGGTCCTTGCCATAAGCACGCACCATCAGATCGATGCGCGCTTGATCGGCTCGCCCCTTCCACTTCGGCTGGCTGAGGTAGTCGAACATCTGCTGTTTCAACACCCGTGCGCGGTCTTCAATCATCGTCGCCAGTTGCCCGGCATGCTTGAGTGCAGCGCCACCGGACGCCATCGCATCAGCCCTGGCACTGTCGAGAATGACCCGGTTCATCTCGAAAGCCAGCAACGCATCGCTGTCGTACCAAAGGTTGAAGCGGTAACCCTCCGCCGCCATTACCTGGCGCCAGATATTCATGTAATCGCGCTGATTGACACCGACTTCGCTGCCGCCAACCCAAACGAAATGGATAACCTTCGGAACCGGCCGGATCAGCCCCGACAACATTTCCACGGTCGTCGAAAGCCGTGACAGATAACGTTGCAGCCCGCGCGCAATGTCATCGACAGCCACCGGGACAGGGGTTTTCTTGCGTTTGAGCAGCGCTGCAAGTTGCTCTTGAAACAGGCTCGCCAGGGTCAACAACGACACCGGATCGGTCGTTTGACTGGCTTGCTGGTAACAATCGTTCAGCGCTTGGTACTGCGCCGAGGCAGAGAACTCCCGTAACGCCTTGGAGATCACCGAATACTCTTGCGCAGATATGAACGCTCGCCCGAACGAATAATCGTTTTTCAAAGCCATTACACACTCCTTGTTTATTAAATGGCTCATTGACCGCGCACACTTTCGCGCCGCTGCAGAGCGGTAGATTGATTTGAACGACACTCGACAAGTGCTGTGAACACAGCACCCTAGTGGGCGAATACGCGCCACACAAACAACAAGGAATACAAAGCTTGTCCCCGGCAATATCTGATAACACCGGAGCAGTACGCTGTAACGGCAGCGAAATAATTAGCGGACCGGCGCGACCGTCAGGCATAAAAAATGGCCCTGCCCTGTGGGACATGACCATTGTTTATTGCTGGTGGAAAACAATTGAAACTTCAATCGGACTTACAACCGCTCAAACTTTCCCGTCGCTGAGAATTGCATGAGCGGAGGGTTTTTCAGGAAAGCGGTTTTTCACCATACCAACGCGGCGTGTACACCCATTCACCGCCCCCGGCACGGGCGAAGGTGCAGGTGGTCGAAGAGCCGATCAACACCATGGTGCGCATGTCCACCTGTTCCGGTGTCAATGCACCCAGGGTCGTGGTGCGCAGCGTCTGCCCCGGCCGGCCGATGTCCCGACCGAGCACCACCGGTGTTTCAGGCAAGCGGTGCTGCGCAACGATCTCCAGCGCCCGGCCCAACTGCCACGGGCGCGCCCGGGAAATCGGGTTGTAGAACGCCAGGGCCAGATCCGCTTCGGCGGCCAGATCCAGACGCTTTTCGATGATCGACCACGGCTTGAGGTTGTCCGACAGCGACATCACGCAGAAGTCGTGGCCCAGCGGCGCACCGGCCTGAGCCGCAGTGGCCAACGAGGCGGAAACGCCGGGGAGGACTTCCAGATCAACGCTGTGCCACGCCGGATCGTCCGATTCGTGCAGGGCTTCGAGCACCGCAGCGGCCATGGCGAATACCCCCGGGTCGCCCGAGGAGACCACGATCACCGAGCGGCCTTCGGCGGCGAGCCTGAAGGCATGGCGGGCACGCTGCATTTCTTCACGATTGTCGGTGCAGTGCTGCACCTGATCGTCGCGGAACGGGCCGGCCATGCGCACGTAGGTTTCGTAGCCAAGCACATCGGTGGCGCGGGCCAGTTCGGCTTTCACCGCTGGCACCATCAGTTCGGCGGCGCCGGGGCCAAGGCCAATGACCGCGAGGCGACCACGCGGGCGGCCGATCTGCGCGACGTCCAGCGGTTGCTCGGCAATCGCGATCGCCAGATGTTCTGCGCTGATCACCTTCGCCGCAGGCACTGCAACCCGGGCCAACGTCTGAAGATCGTTTTGCGCCGCGACGAAGCGCAGCGGCACGCCCAACTCGAGCGCAGCTTCGCGCAAAGTCGATGCGGCCATTTCAGCGTCTGCTGCCACCAGACACGCCAGTGCCGGCACGGCGACGCTGGCCTGTTGCAACGCAGTGCGAATGGCGTTCGGCAGATCCGCCACCTCAGCACTCACCGCCACCGCCACACTGCGCGGGTAGATCAGCAATTCATCGGCACTGGCCACCCGCTGCGCACTGCTCACATGAATCGACCGCTGCGCCTGCGGATCCTGCGGCAACTGCGCCTGATCCAGCCATGGCGCCGCGCCTTCGATGCGCACGCTGTGCCCGGCGAGCAGGTCGGAAACGAAGCGTTTGCCCGACTCCAGATCCGCCAGTGCATAGCCGCTCGGCGGATTGAGCAGGCAGGTGCCAAAGCGCAATTCGCCGCTGGTGGTGATCGCCGGCGCCACTTGCAACGCCGCCGCGATCTCCCGGGCCATGACATTGACCCCACCGAGGCCACCGAGCAACGGCACCACCGCGCTGCCGTCTTCGGCCACCGCCAGCACAGCGGGTTCGGCGCCTTTCTCCAGCAACAGCGGCGCCAGCGTGCGAATGACAATGCCGGCTGCGCACAAGGCAATGATCGGCGTGTCCTGCTGATACAACGCGCGCAGGGTCGCGCCGAATTGCTCATAGCGGCTGTCGGCGCCTTCGACCCGTCCGGCAAGGCCATGGACCTGCGCCGCCGGATAGACCTGCTGAATGCGCCGCGCCGTAGCGAGGCTGCCCTGGCCGAGAATGACGATGGCGGGAGTCGCTTGGCTCATCAACCTTGCCACCGTTCGCCCGGGACGATGATCAGCGAGAAGTACGGCGAGGACATCGGCTCGACCTGATCCATCGGCACGATCTTCTGGTTGGCCATGGTCGCGCGCTCGACATACAGCGCGCGCTCGGCGAGACCGAGTTCTTCCAGCACCTGACGCACCTTGGGAAAGTTGCGTCCCAGTTTCATGATCACCGCCGCATCGGCATCGGCCAGACGCCGCTTCAATTCTTCCTGGGGCAGCACGCCGGAAAGCACCGACAGGCTCTGATTGCGATACACCAGCGGCGCGCCGAGCACCGAAGCGCCGCCGAGCATCGAGCACACGCCGGGCACGACTTCGGCCTCATAACGGCTGGCGAGGCGGTCATGCAGGTACATGTAGGAGCCGTAGAAGAACGGGTCGCCTTCGCAGATCACCGCCACATCGCGGCCGGCATCCAGATGTTCGGCGACCGCCACAGCGGCTTCGTCGTAGAAATCGCTGATGACCTGTTCATAGGACAGCGGCGCCGGCAACGCCTCGGTGGTCACCGGATAGACCAGCGGCAGCAGATTCTGCGCCTCGACCAGATGCGCCTCGATGATGCCGAACGCATTGCCCTTCTTGCCCTTGGCCACGAAATACGCGACCACTGGCGATTCGCGCAGCAGGCGCAAGGCTTTGACGGTGATCAGTTCCGGATCACCGGGGCCGACACCGAGGCCGATCAGACGTCCTTTGGCCTCCATCATTCGATCTCCGTGGCGAGGGCATTGACGGCGGCGGCGGCCATGGCACTGCCGCCCAGGCGACCCTGCATGATCACGAACGGCACGCCGCGACTGTCGGCGGCCAGTGCCGCTTTCGACTCGGCAGCACCGACGAAGCCGACCGGGAAGCCAAGGATCAGTGCCGGTTTTGGCGCGCCGGCGTCGAGCATTTCCAACAAGTAGAACAGCGCGGTCGGTGCGTTGCCGATCACCACCACACTGCCCTCGAGGTGCGGGCGCCACAGCTCCAGCGCGGCGGCCGAGCGGGTGTTGCCCAGCTCACGGGCAAGCTCCGGCACGCTGTCGTCGCGCAAAGTGCAGATCACTTGGTTATTGGCCGGCAGGCGCGCGCGGGTCACGCCTTCGGAGACCATCCGCGCGTCGCAGAGAATCGGCGCACCGGCCGCCAGAGCATCGCGCCCGGCCTTGCCCGCGCCCTCGGAGAATTGCAGACCGTCGACGGCCTCGACCATGCCGCAGGCGTGGATCACCCGCACCGCCAGTTTCTCCAGATCGGCGGGAATGCGCGCCAGATTGGCCTCGCGGCGAATGATCGCGAAGGAGTTGCGATAGATCTCCTGACCGTCGCGGATGTAATCAAGCATCAAGGGGGCTCCGGGAGCGGGCGTCGAGCAGGGTCGCGACCGCTTCAATAGTAAGGTTGCAGGCGTGCAGCGTGCCGAATCCGGGCTGTGCTGCATCGCGAAAATAGAGGTCGTAATGACCGGGGGCGACGGCCAGCAGCGTGGCTGGCGCGCAATGGGCGGCGGCGCAGGAGCGCGAGCAGCCCGACAGGTGCACGCTGAGCCCTGCGGGCAGCAAAGGTGCCAGTTGCCGGGCATCCTGCTTGGTGTCGGCAAGGCCTTTGCCGCAGCCATCGGCGCCGGTGCAGGCGATCAGCCTTGTCAGCGGTTCGGCGTCGGTCGTCAGCAGGCCCAACGCCCGCAACTGCTCAAGCACGTTGTCGGTATCCGTGGCTTTCACGTTCGGCAGCAGCAGGCTCTGCCACGGCGTGAAGCGCAGACTGCCATCGCCAGACTGTCGGGCCAGTTGCGCCGCGCCACGCAGCATCGCCGGATCGAGACGGCCCAGTGGCGGCACCGCGACGACGTAGCAGCGGCCTTGCGTGTTCTGCTGATGAGCGCCGATGTGCAGCGCGTCTGCCGACGCCGGGCGCTGCCAATTGCTGATTGCCTTGAGCGATACGCGCTCGCGCAACGATTCCAGAAACGCGAGCCTGGGCAACTCATCGAGCAGATGGCGCATCCGTGTTTGCTCTGGCCGGGCCAGGTCGAGGAACAGTTCCAGCGCGGCGACCACCAGCGCATGAGCGTTGTCCTGAGTCACAGCGCCGAGAGGCCGATCGATTGGGCAACCGGCCAGACCGAATGCCCAGAGGACTTCGCCGTCACGCTCGAATGCCGACAGCCACAGATCGTGCGGATGTTCGAGCATCGCCAGCGCTTCGCCGCCATCGAGCTGCACGGCGAACTTGGCGCTCAACTCATGGAAGCGCGGATGGCTTTGCAAGGTGTCGAGGATTTGCCCTGCGAGCGAGCGCGTGTCGATCAGCATCTGCCGATCGATGCCGGCGGCCGGGCTGAGCATCAGATTGCGCACATCGTCGCCGGCAGCGTTCTTTGGCCCGAGGCCAGCGGCCAGCAAGCGCTCGATCAGCGCTGCCGATTGCGCACCGATGCCGCGAATCTGCAGATTGCCGCGATTGGTCGCTTCGATCGCACCGCTCGAAAACGCTTCGGCGGCAGCGGCCACCGCATCGGCCTGATCCGCGCTGATCGAACCGCCATCAAGCTTGATCCGGCAGATACCGCCGTCCAGTGCCTGGACGATACGCAGCAACCCCGGGCAGGCCGAGGGGCGTAAGGCAGTGGACATCGGGCGTTCGTTCAAGGGGCTGACCAGTTGTGTGGCAGAAGCGCTTCGCGGGCGAAGGCGCGGTATTATGCCTGCTTTGCCCACCGGTATGAAAAGTCTGCCCTCTGTCTCGACCGGTGGGGCAGGCAGGCTTCAGTTGTTGCCTCTGCCGCGCTCTCAGGTCAGGGCGATAATCTGCTTTTCGCGCCGCTCACCCAATAACGCGATAATCCTGGCTCTCGAGAAACAGTAATCATCGGCATCTATAAGAGCCTTGTAGCAATCAACAGCAAGGTTGCCCACTATCTGCTCAGCATTGAAGCGTCGCTCAAGCACATTGCCCGGAACAGGCTCTTTGACGGCAAACGAAATGACGACCATCGTAAGCGTCGATTCCGCAGATACGCTGCCAAGCATGAAGCGAATCGACTTGCCCTCTTGCAGAATATTTCGCTGAAGCAACTCAAGGGCCGCACCGTTGCTCTCCAGTTGCGAGGTCAGATTGGCAATTACCTGTTGGTTCAAAACTGCCGGCGCCCATCCTTGCAAGAGTTCTTGAGTCAACTCCAGCAGAGTAAAAGTATCGGGCGTAGTGACCGGCGCGCTGATAACCGGATCGTCGAAAAACAAAGCACCGGTGACTTTCAAAGCCGTTTTATTGGCGTCATTCCATGCATCGCATTCAACAGCATCGGGAACTTTATGCGAGGCGACCGTTTGTGAGTAAAGCAGCGCATCGAGACTGTCGTCAATGTCAGATGCCGACAGCTCTTTACTCACCAGCACTAATGCCCCTGCACATACGAAAACCTTCGAAATCGCGAACATTTGCATCTCCCACAAAAAAAACCAGAGGCTTGCGCCTCTGGCATTAATCACTTTCAGACCGATTGGCCAAATTCGTAGCTGAGCGCTTTCTCACGCTGCTCAGTCAGAGCCTTGACAATCAACGGTTCTACCATTGCATAGTCTTCCTCATCCATATACATCGTGGCGCCGGCGTTATAAATCTCCACAGCAGATGTAGCCCACTCTACAAACAGTACTTTGGTAGGTTGAGCCGAAGCCAGATATTGCACAGCAGCGATTGCCAGGGTGATACCACCTTCATCATCCTGCGAAGCCGCACTCATGCAAAAATTGCCACCTTCGGCTTTCTTCGAGTTGTTCTCGAACAGCGTCAGGGCCTGTGGTTCATTTTTCAGCGCATCCATGGTCGCATCTGCCACAGTGGACAATAATTTAAGGGCTGCCTGGCCCTGTCCTACTGCTGCACTAACAGCGGTATGCAGAACAGACAGGACAACATTATCCATGGTCAGTTTTTGCGAAGTAGCGGTATATCGATTATAAGGCTGGCTGAAAGCAAACCAGCCAGCCAGTTTCATCAATCGCATAAACTCGTTATAGCGCTGTTCCTTTTGGCTGGAGGCCGGATACTTGAGCAAGGCAACCAGATCGGCATACATGTAGGTGTTTTTAACGATTCGCTTGCTGCGCTTGGACATGCTTGCATCAAAACCTGCAATACCCGAGCCCATGATTGCAGCATTCAGTTCATCTTTATCAATCGGCAAGCTACTGCCAACACTTGCCGAACGCGAGCGCAGCACTGGCTGCGAAGCGATAAAGTCATTGGTTTGCGCAATCAAACTAAACCGCTCAACAGCGGAGATTACATCTTTATTCAGCTCAGTCATAAATGGATTCCTTTCTTGGTTAAAACACCGACTTGGTGTGGAAAACAAATTAATCACAGCGCCGGAGTTAATCAAATCGAAATTCCATGCATTTAATTTCAGACCATCATACAAACCAGCAAACAAAGCTCTCCAACTAACATCAAGCGCCCTGAGCCAACTCAATTTCACGCGTGCGCATATCAAGTACTGCTGCAGCCAACTGAAGCCGATTTTCATTTATCGCGGCAGACCTGATCAAGAAGCGCCTGGAGCGGATATCAAGCTCCGAACCCGTATGCTGAATAGTCCAGAACAAATAGGTAGAGGGCCACTTCGCGTCAAGCAAGCGAACATTACTGATGACAATTTCCAATTCCCTATTGAAATTGTACTGAGCAGGGGAAAAACGAAAATCGCTCCATTCCCGAGCGCCACCTCTAAATACATCTATTGCATCTGAATGTGTCTCAAGCATATGGAACGCTTCCTTCATTAGCCCGACTTTCTCCCGACTTAGTTGTTGCGACAAGGATCGCGCCCAGACGTCCAGCGCATTGCCGGTAAAGTTCTTGTCAACATGGATTACCGGAGCCTGCTCCAGGCTCCAGCCGACAGACCAAAGCACCCCAGAATAATATTCGAACCAAGCAGCTGGTTCACTGTTTCTGTTATGACGCAAATCGGCTCTGTATTCTGCCCAGCGCATACTGTCTTTGACGAATCGTTTGTCTTCCGGCGTCAACCCGGAAAAGAAGGACAACAGATTATTCCCCATCACTGTCGCACTGCCTTGGTTGGGCAGTGCCGAGATACTGTTCAAAACATCGCTCATTTCAATTATCCATTCGATTATTCAACTTACTAAAAAAGTACCTTCCAGATATTCACAAGTACTTCCAGCGGAACGCCGATTCAATACTTGCGAAGAACTCGAAAAATCACAAAAAACAATGTAAACATTCAATGTCGGCGCTCCTGAAAAAAGGACAGCAGCCAGTTATCGATTGTCGCGTTATCATGTCGCCCGCTTCGCTGGACGCAGGATCTGGAGTATGAAATGGGCGATTGGCTGACCGTTGTGGGTATTGGTGAAGACGGCTTCAAGGGCCTGGGCAAGAATGCCCGGCGTGCTCTGCTGGGCGCTTCGCGGATCGTCGGCGGCCAGCGTCAGCTGGACCTGCTGCCGCCGTGCATCGGCGGCGAGCGGCAATTGTGGCCGAGTCCGTTTTCCCTCGCGCCAGTGCTCGAGTCGCGTGGCGAGCCGGTCTGCGTGCTGGCCAGCGGTGATCCGATGTTTTACGGCGTCGGTGCCAGTCTGGCGCGTCATGTGCCGAGCGCCGAGATGGCGATCATCCCCGCCCCTTCGTCCTGCGCATTGGCGGCGGCGCGCCTGGGCTGGCCGTTGCAAGAGGTGACGGTTGTGTCGCTGGTGGCGCGTCCGCTGGCGGCGCTCAATGCGCATCTGTTCAGCGGCGTGCGTCTGTTGCTGCTGAGCAATGACGGCAGCAGCCCGGCAGCCGCTGCGCAATTGCTGTGCGAGCGTGGTTTCGGCGCAAGTCGCATGACTGTTCTGGAACATCTGGGCGGCGACGCCGAACGACGTATCGAACGCAGCGCCAGCGAATGGGGCGATGCGGCGGTCGCCGACCTCAACGTCGTCGCTGTCGAGTGCCTGGCCGACCCCGGTGTTACCGGCCTGTCGCGCCTCGCCGGCTTGCCCGATTCGGCGTTCCGTCACGACGGCCAGTTGACCAAGCGCGACGTGCGCGCCATCACCCTCGCCCGCCTGGCGCCGAAACCCGGCGAACTGCTCTGGGATGTCGGCGCCGGCAGCGGCTCGATCGGCATCGAGTGGATGCGTGCGCACCCGAGCTGTCGTGCCATGGCGGTCGAGGCCGACGAGGGCCGTCAGCAATTGATCGAACACAACCGCGATGCGCTGGGCGTACCCGGCTTGCACCTGATTCGCGGCAAGGCGCCGCAAGCACTGGATAACCTCGAACGGCCGGACGCTGTTTTTATCGGCGGCGGCGTCACCCGTGAGGGTGTATTCGAAACCTGCTGGGACCGGCTCAAGCCCGGCGGCCGATTGGTGGCGAACGCCGTGACCCTGCAAAGCGAAGTCACCCTGATGCATTGGCGCGAACAATACGGCGGCGAACTGACGCGCATCCATATCGCCCAGGCGCAACCGCTTGGCGAGTTCGACACCTGGCGTCAGGCATTGCCGATCACCCTGCTGGAACTGGTCAAAGCCCTCGATGCGTGACGAAACCGCCGAACAACCCGCGCCCCTGCGCAGCGGCCTCACCACCGGCAGCTGCGCCACCGCCACCAGCCTCGCCGCCGCGCGCCTGTTGCTCACCGGCATCGCTGCCGACGCGGTGCACATCACTTTGCCCAAGGGCAAACAGGTGCAGATGCGCCTGGAGTTCTGCCGCCTGAGCGCGGGCGGCGCCGAGGCCGGTACGATCAAGGATGCCGGCGATGACCCTGATGTTACCCACGGCGCCCTGCTTTACTCACAGGTGCGCCTGTCAGCCGAACCGGGAATTCGCTTCAACGCCGGTGTCGGCGTCGGCACGGTGACCCGACCGGGTCTGGTATTGGCCGTCGGCGAGCCGGCGATCAATCCGGTGCCACGCAAAATGATCAGCGATCACCTGGCCTTGCTCGCCGCCGAAACCGGCTACGGTGGCGGCTTCGAGGTGACGATCAATGTCGAGGGCGGCGCAGAACTGGCGCTGAAAACCATGAATCCACGGCTGGGCATTCTTGGCGGCCTGTCGATCCTCGGTACCAGCGGCATCGTCCGACCGTTTTCCTGCGCCGCTTACATCGCCTCGATCCATCAGGGCATCGACGTGGCGAAAACCAACGGCTATCTGCACATCGCCGCGTGCACCGGCAACGCCAGCGAAGACACCATGCGCCGGGTCTATGACCTGCCGGAAATCGCCCTGATCGAGATGGGTGATTTCGTCGGTGCGGTGCTCAAGCATCTGCGCAAAGTGCCTGTGGATAAACTCAGCCTGTGCGGCGGCTTCGGCAAGATCAGCAAACTCGCCGCCGGGCATATGGATCTGCATTCGCGGCATTCGAGCATCGATTTGCCGCAGCTGGCCGAATGGGCGGCGGCGATTGGCGCGGACCCGGCGTTGCAGCAAGGCATTCGCGAAGCCAATACCAGCCAACAAGCCTTGGCCATGGCGAGTGCGGCGGGCATTGCTTTGGGGGATGAGGTTTGTCGCCATGCGCTAAATTTCGCTCGCAGCGTAGTGCCGGCGCAGGTCCAGGTCGAGGTGTTTGCCATTGATCGTCAGGGCGGGATTGTCGGGCACGCCGGAGGTTTTGCATGAAACGGCTCCTGTTGCTCGGCGGCGTGACTGAAGCGCTGGCGATTGCCCGCACGCTCGGCCCACAACATATCTACAGCCTCGCCGGCGTTGGCCGGGTGCCGAGCGATTTGCGCTGCCAGGTTCGGGTCGGCGGCTATGGCGGCGCTGAGGGTCTGGCGCAGTTCATCGCCGATGAGGACGTCGATCTGCTGCTCGACGCCACGCACCCGTACGCCGCACAAATCAGCGCCAACGCCGCCCGCGCGGCACAGCTCGCCGGCGTTCCCTGCTGGGCCTTGCGCCGCCCCGCCTGGCAGCCGCAAGCAGGCGATGACTGGCGCGAGGTCAGTGACTGGGCCGAACTGATCACAGCCCTCGAACCGTTCCACCGCCCGCTGTTCACCCTCGGCCGCGAACCGCTGCGACATCTCGACGAAATCCCCGCCCACCAGTTCTGGACCCTGCGCGCCCTCGACGTCTATCCCGGCAACGCGCGCTGCGAAGTGATCGGCGCCCGTGGGCCGTTTCTGCTGGAAGACGAGCGCGCGCTGTTCGAGCGCCGGCAGATCGATGTGCTGATCAGCAAGAACAGCGGCAGCAGCGCGACTGAGCCGAAGCTGGAGGTGGCGCGTGAGCGGGGAGTGCCGGTGCTGGTGTTGAAGCGCCCGGGGTTGCCGGGGGTTGGTCGGGAGTTTGAATCAGTCGCTGAAGTCCTCGCTGCCCTTTCCCACTGAATCGGCACGGCCCTTTGTGGGAGCGGGCTTGCCCGCGAAGGCGTCAGGTCTGGCACTGCAAATTCAAGTAGCTACACTCCTTTAACAGCTCACTGCGACACCAAACCGCACGACGCTTTTTTACTTATCGGCCCTGATCAGGCTAAATGGGCCGCGCCTGATCGCCCACCCAACGGACCTGTCCCATGAACCGACGCCGGTTAGCATTTGCCTGGATCGCCTGCCTTGCAGTGCTGTTCAACATGCTCGCCATGCCGCTGAGCGGGGCGATGGCGCAGGCGGCCAGTTCACCGGCCGAGCAGATACTCTGGAGCAGTTTCTGCACCGGCAGCGGCATGAAGATGGTGGCGATCGACATCGGTGCCACGGATCAGAAGGCCCCGCAGAACGACAGCCATTCGAACATGCAGCACTGCTGGTGTTGCTCAGGTGGGGCGCCATTGCTGGCGCTGCCGGGGCATTCGCCGCAGCTGTATTTCGCGCAATTTGAAAGCAACCGCAGCGTTGCGCCCGTCTCCCTGCAAGCCCCGACGCCGCGCCAGCAATGGCCGAGTCTCAATCCCCGTGCTTCCCCTCTGGTCTGATTTGTTCGCGCCACAAATCCGCGTTTCAAATCGTTCTGGAGAACTGCCATGTTGAAGAAACTCTTCGTCCTCGCTGCGCTGTTGTTGCCGGCGTGCTTCGCTCATGCCCATGAATACAAGGCAAGTGCGCTGGAAATCGCCCACCCGTGGTCGCAGGAACTGCCGCCGAATGCGCCGACCGTCGCCGCCTACTTCATCATCCACAACACCGGCAAAAGCGTCGATCGCCTGCTCAGCGTCGACTCGCCCATCGCTGCACAAGCTCAGTTGCACGAGCATGTGATGCAGGGCAATCTGATGAAGATGCAGCAAGTACCGAGCGTGGAAATCCCCGCCGGCGGCACCGTGACCTTCGCGCCGATGGCCTACCACGTGATGCTGCTCAACCCGAGCGATCGCAGCCTGCTCAGCGACGGCAAGCGTTTCCCGATGACCCTGCATTTCGAAAAGGCCGGTGACGTCAGCGTTGAAGTTGCCGTGCAGAAGAAAGCGCCGGAATCCGCTCAGGGCCACATCCACGCTCAGTAACCGACCCGGCTGACTTCGCCCATGCGTCCGTTGCGCACCAGGCCCGTCCCGCATCACCGTCAGACTCAAGCGCTGACGCGTGGCAGCTGGATCGCCCTGTTCGCCATGCTGATGATCTTCATCGGTCCACTGATTTCTCAGTCGATGCCGATGGATCAACACGCCTCGACGTCGATGCCAATGAGCATGGACATGTCGATGGACATGCCCGGCATGGATCACAGCGGCCATGCAGCCCAGCCTGCGGCCGAGCATTGCCCGCCGCAATCTTCGCATCACGTGCTGTGGGAAAAATGCGGCTATTGCAGCCTGCTGTTCAATTGCCCGGCACTGACCGGCGGCGGCGATTTCGTCGCCTTCAACATCCCGCCACCGAACACCTTCACCCCACCCTCTCCGCGTCTGGGCCATGCCCGCCAACCCTTCTTCCCCGGCGCCCGCACCCGCGCCCCGCCCATCGCCACGTAAACACGCACCTTTGATTGCACACGGTTGAGAAGACAGCTCCAGGCTGCCGGCCGTGGTGTTTACGACTGTTCGATGGAAATTGTCATGTCCAGGTTTACTGCTGTCCCCTGCGCGGAATCTGCCCGCGCGCACTTTGCCCTGAATGAATCGCGGATTCGTTGCAGGCACGCGATTGCCGTCCTTTGCGGCGTACTGCTGACACCGCTGGCGCTGGCTGATGATCACACCGGCCACGGAAATGAACTGAGCCCGACGGTGATCACTGCCATCGCCCCGAGCTCACCACTGACGATCGTCACCAACCCCAAGGATCCGCGCCAACCGGTGCCGGCCAGTGACGGTGGCGATTACCTGAAGACCATTCCCGGCTTCGCTCTGGTGCGCAATGGCGGCACCAACGGCGATCCGGTGCTGCGCGGGATGTTTGGTTCGCGCCTGAATATCCTCACCAACGGCAGCATGATGCTCGGCGCATGCCCTGGCCGGATGGACGCGCCGACTTCGTATATTTCACCGGAAACCTACGACAAACTCACGGTGATCAAAGGCCCGCAAACCGTCCTGTGGGGTCCGGGCGCATCGGCCGGTACGGTGCTGTTCGACCGTGAGCCGGAGAACTTCGGCGAACTCGGCACTCGCGTCAACGCCAGCATCCTGGCTGGCTCGCATGGGCGTTTCGACAAGGTTGTCGACGCGGCTGCCGGCGGTCCGTTGGGCTACGTGCGCGTCATCGGCAACACTGCGCATTCCGACGATTACCGCGATGGCAACAACGACATCGTCGCCTCGCGTTACGACAAGTGGAACGGCGATGTCGCACTGGGCTGGACGCCGGATGCCGACACCTTGATCGAACTCACCGCCGGCAAGGGCGACGGCGAGGCGCGGTATGCCGGGCGCGGCATGGACGGTTCGCAATTCCTGCGCGAAAGCCTCGGCCTGCGTTTCGAGAAATCCAACATCAGCGAGGTGCTGGAAAAACTTGAGGCACAGGTCTACTACAACTACGCCGACCATGTGATGGATAACTACACCCTGCGCACCCCGTCCGGCACCGGGATGATGGCAGGGCCCATGGCGTCCAACGTCGACCGACGCACCCTCGGCGCGCGGCTCAAGGCAACCTGGCGCTGGGCTGATGTTCAACTGATCACCGGCCTCGACGCACAGACCAACGAGCACCGCCAGCGCAGCTCAATGGGCATCGATACCTACAAGGACCTGCCGTACAGCAAGGACGCCGATTTCCATAACTACGGCGTGTTCAGCGAAATGACCTGGTACGCCGCCGAGCGTGATCGCTTGATCACTGGCGCCCGTGTCGACCGTGCTTCGGCCAAGGATTACCGGCAGACCACCGGGTCGGGGATGATGTCCCGCCCCAACCCGACCGCCGACGACACCCGCGCCGACACCCTGCCCAGCGGCTTCATCCGTTACGAGCATGATCTCGCCGACAGCCCGACCACGCTCTACGCCGGCCTCGGTCACGCGCAACGCTTTCCGGATTACTGGGAGTTGTTTTCACCCAAGTCCGGCCCGGCAGGATCGGTCAATGCGTTCGACTCGATCAAACCGGAAAAGACCACGCAGTTCGACTTCGGCGTGAACTACAGGAGCGCCGACCTCGAAGCCTGGGCCTCGGGTTACATCGGTGTGGTACGCGATTACATCCTGTTCGACTACACGCCGGGAATGATGGGCATGAGCACCTCGCGCGCCGAGAACATCGACGCGCGGATCATGGGTGGCGAACTCGGTGCTGCCTACAACCTCACCGACAACTGGAAAGCCGATGCGACCCTGGCCTATGCCTGGGGCAAGAACAGCAGCGACGGCTCGGCCCTGCCGCAGATGCCGCCGCTGGATGCGCGCTTCGGCCTGACCTACAGCGAGGCCAAGTGGAGCGCCGGCGCACTCTGGCGAGTGGTCGCCGCGCAGCACCGCATCGACGCGAACAAGGGCAACGTGGTCGGCAAGGATTACGCCCAGAGCTCGGGCTTCGGCGTGTTCTCGCTCAACGGCGCGTACCGCATCAACCAGCACTGGAAGGTCAGCAGCGGCGTCGACAACCTGTTCGGCAAAGCCTACGCCGAGCACCTGAACCTGGCTGGCAACGCCGGGTTCGGTTACCCGGCCAATGACCCACAGGCAATTAATGAACCAGGGCGCACGCTCTGGACCAAAGTGGATATGAGTTTCTGACACCAACACCTACCCATGTGGGAGCGAGCCTGCTCGCGAAGAGGCCGGCGCATTCAACAGTGATGTCGTCTGGCATGACGCCTTCGCGAGCAGGCTCGCTCCCACAGGTAAACAGACAACGAAAAGAACCAAGCCAAGCGGAGCACTCGTGATGCAAAAGCCTCAACCCAATTTCTACAACCTGGCCTGGCGCTGGCATTTCTATGCCGGGCTGTTCGTCGCGCCGTTCATGGTGATGCTGGCCCTGACCGGGATCATTTATCTGTTCAAACCGCAGCTCGATTTGCTGATGTACAGCAGCCTGCTCGAAGTACCGGTCGGGCACCACACGGTGCCGGCCGATGACCTGCTGCAACGGGTGAAAGCTGCCTATCCGCAAGGCCAGGTCACTCAGTACCTGCCGCCGGTGAATGCCGAACGCAGCGCGCAATTCGTGGTGAAAAACGCTGGTCACGAACTCAACGTATTCGTCGATCCGTACCACGGTGACATCCTCGGCGAGCAGGATGCCAAGCAGAATCTGCAAGCCATCGCCCGTGCGATCCACGGCGAATTGATGATCGGCACGGTCGGCGATCGGCTGATCGAAATGGCCGCTGGCTGGGGCGTGGTGCTGGTGGTCTCGGGGCTGTTTCTGTGGTGGCCGCGCGGTCAGGCGGCGGGCATTCTATGGCCGCGTTTGAACAGCCGAGGTCGAGTGTTGTGGCGCGATCTGCATGCCGTCACCGGTTTCTGGGGCGCGACATTGCTGTTGGTGATGTTGCTCAGCGGCATGACCTGGACCGGTTTCTGGGGCAAGCAATACGCGCAGGTGTGGAACGTGTTTCCAGCCGCAATGTGGGACAACGTGCCGACCTCCGACATCGAGGCACGCAGCCTCAACAGCGCGACCCGCCAGACCGTGCCGTGGGCGATGGAAAACACACCGATGCCGATGTCCGGCGACCACGCCGAACACATGAATCACGGCAATGCCCATGCCGGTCCCGCAGCACCCGAAGTCAGCCTGCAGGATGTGCAGAACATCGCCAGTGAGCGCAAGGTCGAGCCCGGCTACAGCATCACCCTGCCGACCACCGCCACCGGCGTGTTCACCATTGCCGTATTCGCCGATGACCCGCGCAACGACGCCACCCTGCATATCGATCAGTACACCGGCAAGGTCCTCGCCGATGTGCGTTTCGAGCACTACGCCACCGTTGCTCGCGCCACCGAAATCGGCGTGATGCTCCACGAAGGCAAGATGTTCGGCACCTTCAACCAGATCGTCGTGCTGCTGATCTGCCTGATGATTCTGCTCAGCGCCGTAAGCGGCGTGGTGATCTGGTGGAAGCGTCGGCCTGAAGGCAAGTTCGGTGTGCCGCCGTTGCGCCATGATTTGCCGACATGGAAAACCGGCGTGGCGATCATGCTGGTGCTGGCGGTGGTGTTTCCGCTGGTGGGGGCTTCGCTGCTGTTCGTGTGGTTGCTTGACCGGTTCGTCTTGCCACGAGTCGCTCGGCGCACCGTCGATCTACCGCGCTGATAGTGTGGCGCGGGCTCAGTGGCCCGCGCCCGACTCGGCATTCGAATTACAACTTATCTCTGATTCGCACGGCACCTTCGGCCGCCGGCTGTTGCCGACGGGTTCGCCAACCACTGCCCAGGTGCCCGGTATGGCGCCAATACGCGCCTGCCACCAACACCTGAAATTCGCCCAATTGCAGGAGTCGGGAGACAAATTGCCCAGGCGTGAGGCGGCTGACCCATTGCCCGTTTTCATAAACGACCGAACGGGTCAGCAGCAGATCCCGTTCGGCGTCTGAGTACACTGGCGTGTATTTGAGCAACTCATGGCCGGGCGTGGAGTAGTAATACCCACGAATATCGAAACCTTGGTTTTTCAACTCGTGGGTGTGTGCATACACCAGCGCGGGTTCGGCGAAATTACTGCGGATCTGTTCGTTGTCAGCGACCAGCAAGGTATTGCCCGACAGGCTGAATTGATGACTGGCCACGACGGCATAACCGTCAGGGAAGCGCGGTGCCGGTCGGCGCCAGTCGGTCGCAGGGTCCTCGGCAGTACGGAAAAGACGCAGACGAAGATTCTCCTCGTTGGCGAACCACGCAACAGGCTCCAGCGGGACAAAGCGCTGGCCGGAGTCTTCCCCGAGAACCGCGCCCTCATAGCCGGTCCGAGCGAGTATTTCATTGTCGGTCCGTTGCTGGGCATAGCGGGCAGCATCGTCGGGATGCTGGAAGATCGGTCCCAGCGCCGGAACCGGATGATTTTGCCAGTGGCGCTCACGAGATATCTCGGCCAGACCCGGTTGCCAGCCCTCCTCGACCCGACCACGGCGAGACCAGCAGGCGCTGGTTTCAATGACATGCAGGTCACCGGCTCGCGCCATCCGATTTACGTATTCGACAAGGCTGAAAGTGCCCTTGCTGTTGTTGCGTTCATCATTCGCCGCCTGCTCCATTGACACAAAAGCGTTGGGGCGCAAGTCCACTTGCCCGAACCGGTCGAAGAATGTGCCGGGCTCGAACGCGTGCAGTTGCAGCCTCAGCAGCGCTCCGTCGGCGCAGGAGAAGTAGATCGGCTTGTAACCCTGTGGCGTACTGGCCCGTCGACACGCCTGCTGGACTTCGCTGGGCATGATCAGCACGTGCCGGATATCCGTGGATCGTGCGCCAAGCGGCGGCAGGACGGCGCGCAGATAAATCGAATCCAGCAGAAAGCCTGATGGCAGTCGCCCGTGCTCGAAAATCCGGTCCAGCGCCAGCGCCGACCGTTGTGCAGTCAGCGGCAGACTGGCAAGAAACACACCGCCGGCCGAGCGCAGGATGACACCGAAAGTCTGCATATCGCGGCTCACCGCCAGCTCATGGAGATATCGAGCGGCCGCATCTGCCTGAAGAAATAACGGGCCGCACACCGCCGCAGTAGCGGCTTTGCTGTAATCCGTCACGTTCTGCAGATCGGCGGAGAACGGCACCCAGCGCGATACTTGCCGGGGCAGGCCCCACAGGTCACTGCCGGTGACGACCTGCAAATAACCTGTTCTGGCGAGCGAGTCGATCCAGTCGATCGGTTTCAATTCACCGCTGTAAAGGCGCTGCTTGATGGTCTCGCCATCCAGTGATGCGGGCAGGCTATTGCTTGCCGTCAGGGCAATCGACAGATCGGCGCGCAGACGCTCCCACAACCCAGGCTGATAGCGAATCGTCGCACCGTCCGGCGCGAACAGGTATTCATCCCAGACCACAGGCTTGCGCGTGAATGCCGAGTACAAGGTATCGACCGACAGCATGTTCAAGTAGATCTGTTTGTCGATGGCCGAAAACGCTACCGACAGCTCCCTCGGGACTCTGGAGCGGTAACGCGCAACGATCCGGCAATTTCCTGGAAACAGTCCGGCAGCGCGAGTCTCGTCGGCGATGATCTCGCTACTGTCGAAATTTTCGCGTGTCACTTCAATCGGCAAGGTAGCGACGTAGAGGCCGTCGGAGCGTTTCAGAATGACACCGCCATAGAGCTTGTCGGTGCTTTGCGGCAACAGCGATCGGGCATGCACTGCCGCATCGTCGGCACTGTGAAAAACCGGCCCCAGGGCGCGTCGCTGCAGATTTGCGTAAGGCTGCCAGGTTTTCTTGACCAAACCCGGCCGGTCCCAGCACAGACTCGTACGCAGCACGTCAAGTTGACCACTGTCGACCACGGTGTGCACGAAGTCGGATGGCAACAGCCTTTGCGCAGCGAGATCGTCCTTGAGCGTTTGCAGCGTCGTCTGCGAGCTGTCGTCGTAGAACAACTTGCTGGAGCTGTTGAACACATACCTGAGCAGAGCACCATCACCAGTGGCGATATACAAAGTTCTGTGCCGGCCAGTGGCGACGACCGGGCGCCGCTCGGAGAGATACATGGCAACGGTCAGCGTCTCTGGCGTGACGAAGTAATTCGCGAGCCAGTCCTGGGGATGGCGCAAGGTTTCCCCGATTCGCTGGTGCATGTAATACACGGCATGCAGGTCGAAGCCATCCGGGTACTGATACCAGGGAGCTGTCCTGCTGGAACTGAACACCGACTCCTGACGAAACAGATTAGTGCCGCTATCGCTGACGGGTATCAGCTCGCTGGCGATGTATTCCTCCCGCCCCACGTGCTTGAGAATGAAGCCGAACCAGGTTTTCTTCTCGTCGTGCAAATGCACGTCAGTACTGGATTGACTCAGTGCTGCCTCGTCCGCCGAGGAAAACAACGCACCAAAGAAAATCCTCGCAGGACGCTTCCACGGCATTGTTGTAGCGCCAGGCGCAGGCACTTGCGTTGGCGGATATGGCTGCAAAGAAAGATCTGGCAATGACGGTTTCGGTAACGTCGGCAGCGGCGGCTCAGACTCGCCTGGTTCAGCCACTGACGCTACTGGCAGGCTCCAGTCAGCGCCGATTTGCCCGCGATAGCCCCACAGTGCGTGATCGATCAGATTGAACAAGACGCCGGCCTGCGCCTGTTCACGCACAAAGGCCTGTGGCCGTTCAGTGCCGTTGCGCAGCGCACTGACAAGCTCGCCCGGGTGCTTGCCAGTGCCGAGGCGTCTGGCCAGCTCCCTGGCGACGATGGTGGTGTAGGGCTGGAACCTGATCAGGCTGTCGCCGGCACCAGAGCAATACAGAGCGATCCCGTCGAGCAGGGTCTGCCGCAGCTCGTCAACGTTGAGCATCTGCACATCCAGCAGAGCCTCGGCACGGGTCCAGCGCAGATACCGGATATGCACCGGGTCAAGTTGCGAAAGCGCAACGTGAGCGACATAACGCGCATGCATGGTGTGGTCGTCTGGAAACACCGGCCGACCGTGATTGTCCAGAGGATAAAGCCGCCCCTGGCTGAGCGTATCGATATCCCCGGGCAAGGGTTCGGTCACCACGAAACGCTTGTCGCTACGCTGAAAAACATACCCCGCGTACTGCTGATCACGGCGAATGCCCACGAGCTCATGGGCATGGCGAACCGCATCATCGGCCGCCAGAAAAGCCCGGCTCAATCGCGGCCAGGGGAAATTGGCGAAGGGCTGCCATTGCAGATCCACCGGCCCCAGATGCGCCCACAACGCACTGCCGCGCACGACCTCCAGGGTCCCGGCCAGTACCAGCATCGAAACAAATGCGCGGGTATCCAGTGTGCCGGCCAACAGCCTTGCCTGCACACCATTGTCACTGACCGTGCCGTCCGACTGCGTAACGCTCAGTGCCGCTTCGATCGAATCGCCGCTGAAGCGGTACTTCAACATCGCATGATCCTGCGCCCGCATGTACAGCGACAACGCACGCCCCGCTTGCGCCAGATGTTGGCTGCGGGCATTCGCTTCGATAGCCCAGGCGATCTCCCGGGGCGTGAAGAAGTTCTCGTAGAGCCACGGCTGGCCAGGTGGAAACTGTGCAGGGTCGGGTCGCGAGGCAAAGTAAAAGCCCTCCAGCAAATACCCCTTGGGCAGCTGCAATTGCCCTTGGGCATCAACCGGAAATATTCGCTCAGGATCCCATGCAGCCAGTCCGGCCGGGCGCGCATGGGTGGCGACATACTCCTCGCCAGTCAACTTCTTCAACAGCAGACCCGCTGCGTGCGCGCCTCTGGATTTCAACGCGGCCAGCACGGCGCGTTCGGCATTGACGCAGACACGGGTCATCAGCGGCAGTTCGGTGACCACACCCTTTGAAAACGACGCGCCGGCCTTCCAGTCCGCAGGTACGCGCCCCACCGAGTAGCCCCAGTCGGCATTCGAAACAATGACTTTGAGTTCGCCCACGGTCGCCAGTTTGTTGATCACCGCCATCACGTCATAGGCCCCCGCCGGATGGCCCGACGGCCCGCCGGACTGCTGCCAGAAGAAGTAGTCGCGTTCCTCGGGCGAGCCGCTCGAGACGTATTTGAGCAAGCTGCCATCCGGGCCTGAAAGGTAAGCGCTGCGGAAAAAATCCCGCGCCGACACATCGCCAATGAAATCGCCGCCTGAATAGAAACTCATGAACAGCCGAAGCAGCGTTTCATCCTGACGCCGATTGCCATTGCGGAACTCGGCATGGATCGGCGGATGGCTGTGAACGCTGGCG
Organism: Pseudomonas sp. Sample_21; assembly: GCF_004307525.1. NCBI lineage: Bacteria > Pseudomonadati > Pseudomonadota > Gammaproteobacteria > Pseudomonadales > Pseudomonadaceae > Pseudomonas > Pseudomonas sp. Sample_21. The sequence continues at coordinate 66,552 of NZ_RCNZ01000030.1, forward strand.
ACGCACCGGTAGCCCAGCGGATGAAGCATGCCGCCAAGGACATCGGTCTGCACAATTGTGCCGAAGTCAAAACCCGTGGCTTGCCCGGCGATGGGTGAAGTGGCGAGCAATTTCCCGTCCGGACGCAGCAGGATCACGCTGCCGTATTCTTTGTCCGGGTTCAGTGGAATCCGCGTGTGCACCCAATAGGCGGCGTCCTCTTCAGTCAGAAAGGCCGGGCTCAGTGGCGGCAGCTTGAACGTTGCTGAAGAACTTGCGGTACGACCGGATCGGCCTGAGACATGACTCATAAAAACCTGCGCTGAGAATCGGGATGAGCGCGTGAGTGTGGGCCGTCGGTTTTCACCTGCTGTGGTACATGTTTATCGTTTCTGTATCCGCATCTGCGCGACAGTTCGCGCCCCAATCTGGCGCAACTGGACGCACCACCGCCCGACTACCGTCCCCTCCTGGTGCACGCCCTCAGCGCGCAAGCGCTCTGGCACGACATTTTCTTGCCTGAACGCGACCGGGCACAGCCTTTGCAAAACACACCTTCAGTCGTCCGCATCTGCCAACCAGAAAAAATCGAATGTTCATGGAGATCGCACAATGAAGCGTCGCAGTTTGATCAAGGCTTTCACACTCACGGCATCCATTGCCGCGATGGGCATGACCTGGACCGTCCAGGCTGCCGAGACCATCAAGGTCGGGATTCTGCATTCGTTGTCCGGGACCATGGCGATCTCCGAAACGTCGCTCAAGGACATGGCGCTGATGACCATCGACGAGATCAACGCCAAGGGCGGCGTGAACGGCAAGATGCTCGAGCCGGTAGTGGTCGATCCCGCTTCCAACTGGCCGCTGTTCGCCGAAAAGGGCCGACAGCTGCTGACCCAGGACAAGGTCGCGGTGGTGTTCGGCTGCTGGACCTCGGTATCGCGTAAATCGGTATTGCCGGTGTTCGAAGAGCTCAACGGTCTGCTGTTCTATCCGGTGCAGTACGAAGGCGAAGAGATGTCGCCGAACGTCTTCTACACCGGCGCCGCGCCGAACCAGCAAGCGATCCCCGCCGTTGAATACCTGATGAGCGAAGAAGGCGGCAGCGCCAAGCGCTACTTCCTGCTCGGCACCGACTACGTCTACCCGCGCACCACCAACAAGATCCTGCGCGCGTTCCTGCACTCCAAAGGCGTGGCCGACAAGGACATCGAAGAGGTCTACACGCCGTTCGGGCACAGCGATTACCAGACCATCGTTGCCAACATCAAAAAGTTCTCCGCCGGCGGCAAGACTGCCGTCATCTCCACCGTCAACGGCGACTCCAACGTACCGTTCTACAAAGAGCTGGCCAACCAGGGCCTGAAGGCCACCGACGTACCGGTGGTGGCGTTCTCGGTCGGCGAAGAAGAACTGCGCGGCATCGACACCAAACCCTTGGTGGGCAACCTCGCGGCGTGGAACTACTTCGAGTCGGTGGAGAATCCTGCGAACAAGAAATTCGTCGCAGACTGGAAAGCCTATGCGAAGAAACACAATCTGCCGGGCGCCGATAAAGCCGTGACCAACGACCCGATGGAGGCCACCTACGTCGGCATCCACATGTGGGCGCAGGCGGTCGAGAAAGCCAAATCCACTGACGTCGACAAAGTGCGCGAAGCACTGGCCGGGCAGACCTTTGCTGCGCCGTCCGGTTACACGTTGACCATGGACAAGACCAATCACCACCTGCACAAGCCAGTGATGATCGGCGAAATCCAGAGCGACGGGCAGTTCAACGTCGTGTGGCAGACCGAAGGCCCGATCCGCGCGCAACCATGGAGCCCGTACATTCAGGGCAACGACAAGAAGCCGGATTATGCGGTGAAGAGCAACTGAGGCGAATTCGGTTTTTGAGGCGAGCATGAGACGTCCCCCTCACCCCAGCCCTCTCCCTCAGGGAGAGGGGGAAAGGGAGCCGATCTTCATGCTCTTCAAACCCTGAGTTCGACTCAAGTTCGCAGGTCGCAGCACATCGTCCAGACACCTCGGTCAGTCCCCTCTCCCTCCGGGAGAGGGTTAGGGTGAGGGGGCGGTTGAACAGGACACCACTAATGCCCACTGCCATACACCGCGTACTTCTAGCCATCGCACTGTTGCTGCCACTCCTGGCCCACGCTGGCGATGCGGAAGACTTCGTCGCGGCCAATCCAATGCAACAGGCCAAACTGCTGGAAGCCTGGGCCGCGCAGCCCGATCCGGCCCGTATCGAATTGCTCAACGCCCTGCAACAAGGCGAGCTGACGATCGACGGCCAAGCGAAAACCCTGCGCCTGAACAATCGCCTGCGGGGTCTGATCGACACCGCGATAGCCAGCCATCAATTGCTCGCCGCCGACGCGAAAATCCGCCTGAGCGCCGCGCAGCAATTGCAAAAAAGCGCGAAACCCGCGCAGCTGAAATTTCTCGACCGGCAACTCGCTGGGGAAAAAGATGAAAGCGTGCATGCCGCCCTGAGCCTGGCGCTGGCCAATCTGCAACTGGTCGACAGCGACCCGGCGGTGCGCCTTGCAGCGGTGCGGTTGCTCGGTGAAACCGGCGATCCGCTGGCACGCACACGTCTTGAAGGCCTGCTTGAACCGGGCGTGGAAAGCGATGCCGGCGTGCGCACCGCCGCTGAAACCAGCCTCGCGCAGGTCAAGCGCAAATTGCTGATCGGCGAAGTCCTCGGCCAAGCCTTCAGCGGCATGTCGCTGGGCTCGATTCTGCTGCTCGCTGCCCTCGGTCTGGCGATCACCTTCGGCCTGCTCGGGGTGATCAACATGGCCCACGGCGAGATGCTCATGCTCGGCGCCTACTCGACCTATGTCGTGCAGCTGATGTTTCAGCGTTACGCGCCGCAGGCCATCGAGTTCTATCCACTGATCGCGCTGCCGGTGGCGTTTTTCGTCACCGCCGCCATTGGCATGGCGCTGGAGCGCACGGTGATTCGCCATCTCTATGGTCGGCCGCTGGAAACCCTGCTCGCGACCTGGGGCATCAGCCTGATGCTGATCCAACTGGTGCGGCTGGTGTTCGGTGCGCAGAACGTTGAAGTGGCCAACCCGGCGTGGCTGTCCGGTGGCATTCAAGTGCTGCCGAACCTGGTGCTGCCGTACAACCGCATCGTCATCATCGCTTTCGCATTGTTCGTGGTGGTGCTGACCTGGCTGCTGCTGAACAAGACCCGCCTCGGCCTCAACGTGCGCGCCGTCACCCAGAACCGCAACATGGCCGCCTGCTGCGGCTTGCCTACCGGGCGCGTCGACATGCTCGCCTTCGGCCTCGGCTCGGGCATCGCCGGATTGGGCGGCGTGGCGCTGAGCCAGATCGGCAACGTCGGTCCCGACCTTGGCCAGAGCTACATCATCGACTCGTTCCTGGTGGTGGTGCTCGGCGGCGTCGGCCAACTGGCCGGTAGCGTGCTCGCGGCGTTTGGCCTGGGCATCGCCAACAAGATTCTCGAACCGCAGATCGGTGCGGTGCTCGGCAAGATCCTGATCCTCGCGCTGATCATTCTGTTCATTCAGAAACGTCCGCAAGGCCTCTTCGCACTGAAAGGACGGGTGATCGACTGATGAACCAGCCTCTGTTAGTCACGGCCACACAAAAGGCCGGGCCGAAAGCCACGCTCGCGGTCGGCGGGGTGATCCTCGCGCTGCTGATCGTTCTGCCGCTGCTCTCGTTGTTGTCGCCAGACAATGCCCTGCACGTCTCGGCCTACACGCTGACCCTGGTAGGCAAAATCCTCTGCTACGCCATCGTTGCTCTGGCGCTGGATCTGGTCTGGGGTTACGCCGGCCTGCTGTCGCTGGGCCACGGTCTGTTCTTCGCCCTCGGCGGGTACGCGATGGGCATGTACCTGATGCGTCAGGCCGCCGGCGATGGCTTGCCAGCGTTCATGACTTTCCTGTCGTGGAGCGAATTGCCGTGGTACTGGACCGGCACCAGCAGCTTTATCTGGGCCATGTGTCTGGTGGTGCTGGCGCCGGGTCTGCTGGCGCTGGTGTTCGGCTTTTTCGCCTTCCGTTCGCGGATCAAGGGCGTGTATTTCTCGATCATGACCCAGGCCCTGACCTTCGCCGGCATGCTCCTGTTTTTCCGCAACGAGACCGGGTTTGGCGGCAACAACGGTTTCACCAATTTCCGCACCATTCTCGGTTTCGGCATCACCGAACCGGGCACCCGCGCGGTGCTGTTTCTGGCCACGGTGTTGTTGCTGGTGGCGAGCCTGTTCATCGGCTGGCGCCTGGCACAAAGCAAGTTCGGCCGAGTGCTGACGGCGTTGCGCGATGCGGAAAACCGTTTGATGTTCTGCGGTTATGATCCGCGCGGTTTCAAGCTGTTCGTCTGGGTGCTGAGTGCGGTGCTGTGCGGTCTCGCCGGAGCGCTGTACGTGCCACAAGTGGGCATCATCAACCCCAGCGAAATGTCGCCGACCAACTCGATCGAAGCGGCGGTGTGGGTCGCCCTTGGCGGGCGCGGCACGCTGATCGGGCCGCTGCTCGGCGCCGGCGTGGTCAACGGCATGAAGAGCTGGTTCACCGTGGCCTTCCCGGAATATTGGCTGTTCTTCCTCGGTGCGCTGTTCATCGTCGTGACGTTGTACCTGCCCAAGGGCGTGATCGGTCTGCTGAAGAAACGAGGTGAACAATGAGAGTCACAGCGAGTGCTGAATTCATGCTGGAGCCGGCGTTTTTCCCCGTGGAACCGAACAAGGACGAAGGCACCAGCCGCGACTCGATCGGCCTCGGCCAGCGCGTCGGCCCGGGCCTCGATACGCGCCACGGCACGATCCTGACCCTGGAAGACATCAGCGTCAGCTTCGATGGCTTCCGTGCCTTGAACAATCTCAACCTGTACATCGGCGTCGGCGAACTGCGCTGCATCATCGGCCCCAACGGCGCGGGCAAGACCACGCTGATGGACGTGATCACCGGCAAGACCCGGCCCAGCCACGGCAAGGCCTGGTTCGGCGAAACCCTGGATCTGACGCAGATGAGCGAAGTGCAGATTGCCCAGTCCGGCATCGGCCGCAAGTTTCAGAAACCGACGGTATTCGAAGCCTTGAGCGTGTTTGAAAACCTGGAGCTGGCGCAGAAGACCGACAAGTCGGTGTGGGCCAGTTTGCGTGCGCGCCTGAGTGGCGAGCAGAAGGATCGCATCAGCGAAGTGCTCGAGACGATTCGCCTGACCACCTCGGTCAATCGCCAGGCCGGGCTGTTGTCCCACGGCCAGAAGCAGTTTCTCGAGATCGGCATGTTGCTGATGCAGGACCCGCAACTGCTCCTGCTCGACGAACCGGTGGCGGGAATGACCGACGCCGAAACCGAGTTCACCGCCGAGCTGTTCAAATCGCTGGCGGGCAAGCATTCGCTGATGGTGGTCGAGCACGACATGGGCTTTGTCGGCTCGATTGCCGACCACGTCACGGTGCTGCATCAGGGCAGCGTGCTGGCCGAGGGCTCGCTTGAGCAGGTGCAGGAAAACGAGCGGGTGATCGAGGTCTACCTCGGCCGCTGAAGACCTAGATCGTTCCCACGCTCTGCGTGGGAATGCCGCCATGGACGCTCTGCGTCCGCCGTTATGTGACGCGGAGCGTCACGGGATGCGTTCCCACGCAGAGCGTGGGAACGATCACCGGGGGAGAATTTGGACATGCTGCAAGTCGACAAGCTGCATCAGTACTACGGCGGTAGCCACATCCTGCGCGGCCTGAGCTTTGACGTGAAGGTCGGCGAAGTGACCTGCCTGCTCGGCCGTAACGGCGTGGGCAAGACCACCCTGCTCAAATGCCTGATGGGCCTGCTGCCGGCCAAGGAAGGTGCGGTGAACTGGGAAGGCAAACCGATCACCACGTTCAAACCGCATCAGCGTGTGCATGCCGGTATCGCCTACGTGCCGCAGGGCCGTGAGATCTTCGGGCGCCTCACGGTAGAAGAAAATCTGCTGATGGGCCTGTCGCGCTTTCCAGGCTCAGAAGCCAAAGAAGTTCCAGGTTTCATCTACGAACTGTTCCCGGTGCTGCTACAAATGAAGCAGCGCCGTGGCGGCGATCTGTCCGGTGGTCAGCAACAGCAACTGGCGATCGGCCGCGCATTGGCCAGCCGCCCGCGCCTGCTGATTCTTGATGAGCCGACCGAAGGCATTCAACCGTCGGTGATCAAGGAAATCGGCGCGGTGATCAAGCAGCTCGCGGCGCGCGGTGACATGGCGATTCTGCTGGTCGAGCAGTTCTACGATTTCGCCGCCGAACTGGCCGATCAATACCTGGTGATGTCGCGGGGCGAGATCGTCCAGCAGGGTCGCGGTGAAAATATGGAGGCCGAAGGTGTACGCGGGCTGGTCACGATCTAACGCGCCGGTCTAATCTGTAGCTTCCTAACGATAATCACAAAACCATGAATTCGATTGTTGCACCTGCCCTGTTTACCCCGAGCTGGCATGCCGAGCTGGAACTGGCTTACGCGCGCTTCGGCGATTGCACGCGCCCGGTCATGCGCCGTCACCTCGGCCCGCTGCGCGTGCAAAAGCATCTGTACGCCGAAGGCCCCGAGGTCTGCCAGCACATCATCGTCCACCCACCGGGCGGAATTGCCGGTGGTGATCGGCTGGACATCAGCGCGCGCGTCGAACACAACGCCTGGGCACAGATCACCAGCCCCGGCGCCGCCAAGTGGTATCGCGCGGGCGGGCCGGCTTATCAGCAGCTCGACTTGCAAGTCGCTGCCGGCGCGACCCTGGAATGGCTGCCGCAGGAAACCATCGTCTACAGCGCCGCGCAGGCCGAGTTGGCCACAACGATCGAGCTTGAAGGCGATGCGCGGCTGTTCTACTGGGACGTGGTGGCGCTCGGTCGTCCGGCCAGCGGCGAGCGTTTTGACCTCGGGCATTTTCAGGCGCACCTGGATATCCGCCGCAATGGTCAGTTGCTCTGGCACGAACGGCAGCGCATTGTCGGTGCGGACGGTTTACTCGACTCGCCGATCGGCCTGGATGGCAATCCGGTGTTCGCAACGATGCTGGTGACCGGTGAGATTGACGCCGAGTTGCTGGAGCGCTGCCGCTCGCTGGGGCACGAAGTGCGTGGAGACTTGACTCAGTTGCCAGGGTTGCTGGTGGCGCGGTGTCTGGCCAGTGAGGCGTTGCTCGCTCGCGCCTGGCTGATTGATTTATGGCGACTGCTAAGGCCTGTGCTGCTGGGCCGCGAAGCTATCGCGCCAAGAATATGGAGCACCTGAAACCCCGACCCTCACCCCCCGCCCTCTCCCGGAGGGAGAGGGAGCCTGACCGAGTCGTCTGAAATGAATTTATCTGCCTGAACGAATATTGCTGACTGAATTGGCCATTGAAACCAACCAAGATCAGTTCCCTCTCCCTCGGGAGAGGGCTAGGGTGAGGGGCTGCTCCAACTGGCACCCCACACTTCTCGAGAGCCACCCGAATCTGCCCTGATGGAACCCGAACCATGGACCTGACCCCACGCGAAAAAGACAAGCTGCTGATCTTCACCGCCGGCCTCGTCGCCGAGCGGCGGCTGGCCCGTGGCGTGAAACTCAACTACCCGGAAGCCATGGCCTACATCTCCGCCGCGCTGCTCGAAGGTGCCCGCGACGGCCAGACCGTGGCCGAGCTGATGCATTACGGCACCACCCTGCTCAGCCGCGAACAAGTGATGGAAGGCATCCCGGAAATGATCCCGGAAATCCAGGTCGAGGCGACGTTCCCCGACGGCACCAAACTGGTCACCGTTCACCAGCCGATCGTCTGAGGCCGCGCCATGACTTACAGCATTCGCGATGCGAGCCGGGCCGACCTGCCGGCGATCCGCGACATCTACAACGACGCCGTGCTCAACACCACGGCGATCTGGAACGAACAAGCGGTCGACCTCGGCAATCGCCAGGCATGGTTCGACGCGCGTCAGTTGCAGGCGTACCCGATTCTGGTGATCGTCGACCATGAAAACGCAGTACTGGGTTACGCCTCGTTCGGCGACTGGCGGCCGTTCGACGGTTTCCGCCACACCGTCGAGCACTCGGTGTACGTGCGCAGCGATCAACGCGGCAACGGCCTCGGCCCGCAACTGATGACGGCGCTGATCGAACGCGCCCGCACTTGCGGCAAGCACGTCATGGTCGCCGCCATCGAAAGCGGCAACGCTGCCTCGATCCGCCTGCACGAGCGTGCCGGTTTCAGCATCACCGGACAGATGCCGCAAGTGGGCACCAAGTTCGGCCGCTGGCTCGATCTGACCTTCATGCAGTTGACCCTCAATCCCGGCGCACAGCCGCCGGGTGCCCACAAGGAGTGATGTCGATGAACGCCGCCCAGTTGCGCCGCGTCAACGCTGAGAGCTTTGCCCACTATCGCCAGGGCCTGGTCGATCTGCTGCTCGACGCCGTCGGTTACGGCGCCAGCGTCGGCTTCATGGCCGACCTCGATGCCGCGCAGGCGCGCGCGTATTTCGATGAGGTGCAGGACAACATCAACAAGGGCAGCACGCTGCTCTGGGTGGTGGTGAAGGACGAGCAGGTGCTGGCCAGCGTGCAACTGGGCCTGTGCCAGAAGGCCAATGGTCTGAACCGCGCCGAAGTGCAGAAACTGCTGGTGCGCGAACACGCGCGGCGCCGTGGCCTCGGCCAGCAACTGATGCAGGCGCTGGAACTCGAAGCGCCCAAGCACAAGCGCGGCATGCTCTATCTCGACACCGAGGCCGGCTCGCCGGCAGAAGATTTCTACAAGGCGCTGGGCTATGTGCGCGCCGGCGAAATACCCGATTACGCCTGCGACCCCAACGGCACCTATCGCCCGACCGCTCTCTATTACAAAGTCCTGCAAGGAGCCCAGCGATGATTCCTGGCCAATACCAGATCCAGCCCGGCGACATCGAACTCAACGTCGGCCGCCGCACCGTGAGCCTGAAAGTCGCCAACAGCGGCGACCGGCCGATTCAGGTCGGCTCGCACTTTCACTTTTTCGAAACCAACGACGCGCTGACCTTCGACCGTGCCGCCAGTCGCGGCATGCGCCTGAACATCCCCGCCGGCACCGCCGTGCGCTTCGAGCCGGGGCAAAGCCGTGAAGTCGAGCTGGTGGATTACGCCGGGCATCGCCGGGTGTTCGGCTTTGCCGGCCGCATCATGGGTGATCTCTAAACAACACGGTGCCCGCTCTGGCCCCTTCGCGAGCAGACTCGCTCCCACATGAGAACGCGATCAAATGTGGGAGCGAGCCTGCTCGCGAAAGCGAGTAATGCGAGCGATTTCAGACCCAATTGAATCTCAAGGCATGCCCATGAAAATCTCCAGACAAGCCTACACCGACATGTTCGGCCCCACCGTCGGCGACAAGGTGCGCCTGGCCGATACCGAGCTGTGGATCGAAGTCGAAAAGGACTTCACCACCTACGGCGAGGAAGTGAAGTTCGGTGGTGGCAAAGTCATCCGCGACGGCCAGGGCCAGAGCCAGTTGCTCGCCGCCGAAGTGGTCGACACGCTGATCACCAACGCGCTGATCATCGACCACTGGGGCATCGTCAAGGCCGACGTCGGCCTCAAGGACGGGCGCATCGCTGCGATCGGCAAGGCCGGCAACCCCGACGTGCAGCCCAACGTGACCATCGCCATCGGCGCCGGCACCGAAGTGATTGCCGGCGAAGGCATGATCCTCACCGCTGGCGGCATCGACACGCATATCCACTTCATCTGCCCGCAGCAGATCGAAGAAGCGTTGATGAGCGGCGTCACCACCATGATCGGCGGCGGCACCGGTCCCGCTACCGGCACCAACGCCACCACCTGCACCTCCGGCCCGTGGCATCTGGCGCGTATGCTCCAGGCCGCCGATGCCTTCCCGATGAACATCGGCCTCACCGGCAAAGGCAACGCCAGCCTGCCGGAGCCGTTGATCGAACAGGTCAAGGCCGGCGCCATCGGCCTCAAGCTGCACGAAGACTGGGGCACCACCCCGGCGAGCATCGACAACTGCCTCAACGTCGCCGACCAGTACGACGTGCAGGTAGCGATCCACACCGACACCCTCAACGAATCCGGCTTCGTCGAAACCACCCTTGGCGCATTCAAGGGCCGCACCATCCACACCTATCACACCGAAGGTGCCGGTGGCGGCCACGCGCCGGACATCATCAAGGCCTGCGGTTTCCCCAACGTGCTGCCGAGTTCGACCAACCCGACCCGGCCGTTCACCCGCAACACCATCGACGAACACCTCGACATGCTGATGGTCTGCCACCACCTCGACCCGAGCATTGCCGAAGACGTCGCCTTCGCCGAAAGCCGTATCCGCCGCGAAACCATTGCCGCTGAAGACATCCTCCACGACCTCGGCGCGTTCTCGATGATCAGCTCCGACAGTCAGGCCATGGGCCGCGTCGGTGAAGTCATCACGCGCACCTGGCAGACCGCAGACAAGATGAAAAAACAGCGCGGCCCACTGCCCCAGGACGGCGAGGGCAACGACAACTTCCGCGCCAAGCGTTACATCGCCAAGTACACCATCAACCCGGCGATCACCCACGGCATCAGCCATGAAGTCGGTTCGATCGAAGTCGGCAAGTGGGCCGATCTGGTGCTGTGGCGCCCGGCGTTCTTTGGTGTGAAGCCGACGCTGATTCTCAAGGGTGGCGCGATTGCCGCGAGCCTGATGGGCGATGCCAACGCCTCGATTCCGACGCCGCAACCGGTGCACTACCGCCCGATGTTCGCCAGCTACGGTGGCTCGCTGCACGCCACCAGCCTGACCTTTATCAGCCAGGCGGCGCAGGAGGCCGGATTGCCAGAGGCCTTGGGATTGAAGAAGCAGATCGCTGTAGTGAAGGGCTGCCGCGACGTGCAGAAAACCGACCTCATCCACAACGACTATCTGCCGAACATCGATGTCGATCCGCAGACCTATCAGGTCAAGGCCGATGGCGTGTTGCTGTGGTGCGAACCGGCGGAAACGCTGCCGATGGCGCAGCGCTATTTTCTGTTTTGATCAGGGGGCGCGCTGAATACGGACTCGCTGGTTCGTATTCAGCAGCTATCGCTCAGGCGATCACGGAAACAACTTCGCGATGTCCGCGTCGCTGTAGTTGTAATTGATGCGTAACTCGGTTCCTGCCGGAATATCTTCGGTAGCGAAGATGGCGTTGAGAATGAAGTCGCGGGTGACCAGTTCCTTGCCTATCAACTGTTGCGCTTCAACATCGAATGGCACGAATTCGACGTTATAACCATCCGTGGCCTGGCGAACCGGTTTGCCCGTTGCGTTGTACCAGAAATGCGTATTGATCCTGGAGATGATCGTGTCACCGACCATCGCCAGCTGGACGGGGATCAGATATCCAGGTCCCGGCTGGTAACGCACGCCGACCTTCATGGTGTATGACTGCTGGGGGAGCGGCACAAGACGTCCTGGCATGATGGCGCCAGCATAGACGCCGACCACCTCGCCTCGGCTGATGCGCCGGTTGGCAACCACCATGGACTGGCCGACCAGGGCCCGCTCACCGGGCGCACGCATGTCGGCCTCGGTGAACAATCGCCATTGCAGCTTTTCTTCATACAGCCGCGCGACATGCTCGTAGGCGCCAAACTTGATGTACGGCTTGATCTGCTCGGAGGTGTATCGGCCGCCGTCTTCGAAACGCACGAGGGTCTGGAGCTTCTTTATGCGGATAGGCGTGCCGGCGATGTCCCGGAATGGATATTTGCCGTTATTGGCTCGGTCGTAGACCCCGGGCCGATTGCTGAGAAACGAAAAGCGCGTTTCGCTGCGCATTGCACTCAACTCGTCAGCAGTGAAAGGTTTGACGGGCATCGACTCGGACGCCAGATAGAAATGTTCATCTGCCGCATCGACATCGTCGGGCAGCTCTTCAAGGGCTGACTCATAGTCTTCATCACTCTGCCGCGCCGCCCTGCGGCTTTTACCCGGTACAACGGCGGCGTCCGGCGATGCGCTGAAATCCTCCAGCGAGTACCAGTGCTTGTTCAACGGATCATAGGCAAGCACTGGACCGGACGGCTGCAGCTCGCTGGACAGCCGGGCCCGATGCAGACCGGTCTCGGCATCGACGCCGATCAGCACCGTACCGCCGCCCTGCAAGTCCACGTATTGGCGCCCCTTGAATAGGCGAAACCCGTCAACGTCCGCTTGCGGTAGAGGGGCTGTCGAGGCGATCAGGTAACGCTCCAGCGCGGAGGCTGCGACCGTTGGGACGGAACCCGAGGTAGACGGCGTCGGATGGACTTGCACGCTGTGCGGCATGGCTGCAATTTCCATTTGCTGCGTGCTGCTGCCGGGTTCGCTGGTATCGGGCGGGGTCTTGCGAATGAACGGACCGGGGGTCAGGTGCGGCGACTCGATACCGTGCGTGGCGGAATCCCGGGATGTGCGTCCAGGGGTGGTGATATCGACTGCGCCCGGCTTGGGCGGCTTGGGTCTGACTGGCATTGACAGGCTTCCTTGCAAAGATTGCACAGCGCTGGCCAGTCTGGCTGGCTGGCGCTACGACCGTCGGCATCCATTGCCAACATGTGCCCGGGAAACTATCAGACCATCCAGCCGGTTCATACCGGGTGAAACACTCGCAAACACTAACCCGGCACAAGCGGGCCGACTCGCGATGAGGCCGAAACAGACCTCATCGCCTCAAACAACTTATTCGACCACCAGCCGCCCCAACCGTTGACGCAACATGCGGTTCTCGGCGCGCAACTGCTTCACCTCATCCAGCAGATCCAGCGCCAGCGCCACGCCTTCCCACTCCAGTTCCAGATCACGGCGCAGCTTCGCCGCGCGCTTGGCCAAGGCCAATTCGTAGTCGGTGAAGCGCCATTCCCGGGGCTGCGCGCCCTGAGGTTCGAGGATGCCGTGCTCGACGATTTCGATCACGTAGACGTCCGACAAATCGGCCGCCTCACAGAATTCTGCCAGGTCCAGTTGAACGATCAGGGGGCTGCTCATGATGGGCTACTCCGTCGTCGGGTTCAGAAGTTCTCTCGCGGATTGAAGGCGGCTTTCTTCGCCAGTTCCTGCCACAGCGCCTTGACCTCCTCGTCGGAGGCTTTCGGCATCACGGCCTTGAGCTGCACGAACAGATAACCGCGTTCGCCGGCCTTGTTCAGCAGGCCATGGCCCTTGGCGCGCATGCGCTGGCCGTTCTGGCTGCCGGCCGGAACCTTGAGGTTGATCTTGCCGGTCAGGGTCGGCACGGCCACTTCAGTGCCCAATGCCAATTCCCACGGAGCCAGGGGCAAGGTGATGATCAGGTTTTCGCCTTCGACATCGAATTTCGGGTGCGGCGCGAACCGAATGGTCAGGTACAGGTCGCCATTCGCCCCGCCACCGATACCCGGTGCGCCCTGGCCCTTCAGGCGAATCCGCTCGCCGTCGGTGACGCCGGCCGGAATCTTCACGTTCAGGCTCTTGCTGGTGTTGCTGACATGCTGGCCGTGCGCATTGTATTGCGGCACCTGAAAGGTGACTTTCTTCGATTCGTTCGACAGGGTTTCTTCGAGGAAGACCGGCAGTTCCATTTCCACGTCTTGCCCTCGGCGTCCGCGTGATTGGCGGCTCTCGGCGCCACCGAAACCGGGGCCGCGATTGCCGAAGATCGAACTGAAGAAGTCCGAGAAGTCGCCCGTGTCGCCACCGCCACCGCCGAAGCCGCCACGGCTCTGCCAGCCCGGCGGGCCCTGAAACGGCTGACCGTGCTGGCCATAACGGCGCAGTTCGTCGTATTCGGCGCGTTTGTCGGCGCTTTTCAGCGCTTCATAGGCTTCCGAGGCGTCCTTGAACTTGGCCTCGGCGTCTTTTTCCTTGCTGACATCGGGGTGGTATTTGCGCGCCAGCTTGCGATAGGCCGCCTTGATGGCCTTGTCGTCGGCTGTCGGCTCCACGCCGAGTATCTTGTAATAGTCTTTGAAGTCCATGGAAGGATCACCATCCGTTATCGATTTCGCGCCGAGACCAGCATGCGCCGATTGGCACGTGCCGGGTTGACCGATCTCAAGTTTGTGACCGGGTGGCGCCGCAGAAGTTTATCGGCAGTGGACGACGGTTCTTGCGACCGCCGGTGTGTCTGCCGGCCCATGCCAGCAAGTTTGGGGCGAAGCGGCGCTTTTCAAGCTGTCTGCCGGCGAAATAGCGGATGACCGGCCTTCGAATCTGCCGCGCACTGGCATACACTGCGCGGCCGTTTTTTCACCGGAATCCGAAAGACATGAAAGACGCCTCTCCAGCCCGTGCCTGCGGCATCGACTTCGGCACGTCCAACTCCACCGTCGGCTGGCTGCGCCCCGGCATGGACACCATGATCGCGCTGGAAGACGACAAGATCACCCTGCCGTCGGTGGTCTTCTTCAACATCGAGGAGCGTCGCCCGGTCTACGGTCGCCTGGCCCTGCATGAGTATCTGGAAGGCTACGAAGGCCGGCTGATGCGCTCGTTGAAAAGCCTGCTCGGCTCCAAGCTGATCAAGCACGACACCAGCGTCCTCGGCACGGCGATGCCGTTCAAGGACCTGCTCGGGCTGTTCATCGGCCAGCTCAAGAGCCGCGCCGAAACCGCCGCCGGTCGGGAATTCGAGCAAGTGGTGCTGGGTCGTCCGGTGTTCTTCGTCGACGACGATCCGCTGGCTGACCAGGAGGCCGAAGACACCCTGGTCGAAGTGGCGCGCAAAATCGGTTTCAAAGATGTGTCGTTCCAGTACGAGCCGATCGCGGCAGCGTTCGACTACGAGTCGACCATCGAGAAAGAAGAGCTGGTACTGATCGTCGACATCGGCGGTGGTACCTCCGACTTCTCGCTGGTGCGCCTGTCGCCCGAGCGTCGTGGTCTCGACAACCGTCACGATGACATCCTCGCCACCGGCGGCGTGCACATCGGTGGTACCGACTTCGACAAACAGCTCAGCCTGCAAGGCCTGATGCCGCTGTTCGGCTACGGCAGCCGCATGAAGAGCGGCGCCTACATGCCGACCAGCCACCACATGAACCTGGCGACCTGGCACACGATCAACTCGGTGTACTCGCAGAAATCCACGCTGGCGCTGGGCAGCATGCGCTACGACATCGAAGACACCGGCGGCATCGATCGCCTGTTCAAGCTGATCGAACAGCGCGCCGGGCACTGGCTGGCGATGGAAGTGGAGGAAACCAAGATCCAGCTGACCCACGCCGACAGCCGTCATGTGCCGCTTGACCGCATCGAAGCCGGGCTGAGCGTCGAGCTGAGTCGCGCGTTGTTCGAATCGGCGATCGAGGCCTTGCTGGAGCGTGTGCGTGGCAGCGTTACGCAGTTGTTGAATGACGCTGGCGTGGCGGTCGATCAGGTCGACACGGTGTTCTTCACTGGTGGTTCCAGCGGCATCCCGGCCCTGCGCAACAGCGTCTCGGCGATGCTGCCGAACGCGCGGCATGTCGAAGGCAACATCTTCGGCAGCATTGGTAGCGGTTTGGCGATTGAAGCGATGAAGCGCTACGGTTCGATGGCCTGATCACAATCTGTGGCGAAGAGCCTTTGTGGCGAGGGGATTTATCCTGTGGCGAGGGGATTTATCCCCGTTGGGCCGCGAAGCGGCCCCGCTCCTGAGCTTGAAAGCAGGGGCCTGCTGCGCAGGCCAACGGGGATAAATCCCCTCGCCACAGATGCATTCAATTCAGTTGCCAGGCCTTAGACCATCCCGCCCAGCTTCAACTCACTCTTCAGATACGCGTAATAAATCGGCCCCGCCACCACCCCCGGCAAACCGAACGCGGCTTCGAACACCAGCATCGCCAGAAGCAACTCCCACGACTTGGCACTGATCTGCCCACCAACGATGCGCGCGTTGAGAAAGTATTCGAGCTTGTGGATAACGATCAGGTAGCCCAGCGCGGCGATCGCCACCCAGATCGACAGCGACAGGCCGACGATGGTGATCAGCGTATTCGACATCAGGTTGCCGATCACCGGCAGCAGGCCGAGCAGGAAGGTCAGCACGATCAGGGTTTTGGTCAGCGGCAGCTTGATGCCGAACATCGGCAGGATCACAGCGAGGAAGATCCCGGTGAACACGGTGTTGAGCAGGGAAATCTTGATCTGCGCGAAGACAATATTGCGAAACGCCTGCACCAGCAGATGCAAACGGTCGAACAAAGCGGCGGCCAACGGCTTGCGCTTGGTCACGTCGGGGATGCGCTGCAGGGCGATGATCGCGCCGAGCACCATGCCGATCAGCAGGGTGACGAACATGTGCGCAGCGTCCTTGCCGACCAGTTGCAGGTCGGCCAGATGCTTGCTCGCCCACTCGCCGATCGCCACGCGAAATTCCGCCGCGCTGGCCGGCAGGTAAGCGTCGATGAACGGCGGCAACTGTCCGCGCGCGCGATCGACCACGCCCATGAATTTATCGAGCGAGGCGCCGGGGTTTTCCGCTTCATGCAGGAGGAAACTGATGGCGCCGGCGAAGATCAGCGCCAGCGCACTTACTACCAGCGTGCCGAGCAGCGCCACCGCCAACCAGCGCGCACGCCGCCCTTCGATCAGCCGTTGCAGTTGCGGGGTGAGCATGTTCACCAGCTCGAACACCAGCAACCCGGCCAGCAGGCTCGGCAGCAGGCGCAGCGGCAGCACCAGCAGCAAACCGCCAAAAATGATGATGCAACTGACCCAGAACACAACATGACGCTGAGAAAACGTTGGCATACAGCCTCAAAACGAACGGCGTGAAAGGATGGGCAGTCTGCCAGCGATCCGGGGTTAGCACTAGGGATATGCGGGGCGTGGGATTGGCGGTGTATTCACCGACGCTTTCGCGAGCAGGCTCGCTCCCACAGGGGAATGCATTTCAAATGTGGGAG
>NZ_RCNZ01000132.1:0-971 GCF_004307525.1 Pseudomonas sp. Sample_21
CCCATCAGCGCATGCGCGACAACTTTTACTACGCCACCTTCCGGGAACTTGATCGTTTGATCGCCAACGAAATTGAACCCGGTCGCCATCGCGACACTGCCCGCTTCTCCCAGCAACGCGGAACCAAAGTTGTCACCAAAGCTACCGCTACCAATGGTGGTAGAGATGCCACTGGAAATGACCGCGCGACCCGCAGTTCGGATCGCTATGTCGGTAAAATTACTGCTGGTCAGAATACTTGCGGCTTTGCTGCCCCCCGCTGCAAACCAATTGGCATCGGCATAATCAAGCATGCCTGCGGTGAAGCCAGCGATAGCTGCGTTCTTGAGACTGTCGGCGCTGAATGTTTCCTTGAAAGCAGCGCCGAGATTCCCTTTGTTGCTGATCGTGCTTGTCACGCCCGTCGTAGCGAGGGTTGTGGCGAATGCGCCGCCGAAGCCACCGCCGACCAAGCCCAGTCCTGCCGGCCCCATCACAAAAGACATCATGATGGCGATGGCAATTTGCGCCGCTGGCCCGATGCCCGAGTTCTCGTATTTAAACGACTCGTGAATCTCCTTCACGCGCCGCCAATCAACATCTCCCCGAGCCTCCGCATCCTTCAACCACGCCAGTTGCGGATCAGCCTTGACCATCGCATCAATGGTCTGGCTGACGGACTCCTGACTCACATCCTTGATGTCAATCTTCAGCCCATCGACCGCTTTCAGGACGATGTTGCCCTTGGCGATCATCTGCGTCTGGCGCAGGGTTTCGTCGGTGTTGCCGCGACCCTTGGCCGAGACCCATGCGGCGTTGTTGTTGGTTTTGGTATGGCTCTCGTCATGCAGATCCTTCACCCCTTCGAAGGTGATGGCGCCGCCGCTGTCGAGGAGGATGTCCTTGCCGCTGTCGAGTTTGGCCACCTGGTAATGCTGGTCGCCCAGGCTGACCAGAGACAGGTTGCCGCCGCTCTTGATTTCGCTGCCGAC